>SKXI01000499.1 GCA_007128515.1 Halococcaceae archaeon
ACGGCGAGGTATCGGGAGGAGAGGTAGCTGTCGGCGGTCCGTCTCGCCCACGTGGTCGCGAGCAGGTAGGCCGCGACGAAGCCGGCGAAGCCGACGAGCAGCAACAGCAGGTAGACGGCTCTCGGGGGGATACCGAGGTCGACGAGCCACGAGACGGTCGCGACGCCCGGCGGCGTGGTGACGAAGCCGCTGTAGGTGAGCTCCCAGACGAGCGCGACGACGAACGCGACGCCGCCCGTTTCGGTGACGACGTCGGCCTCACGCAGGCGCGAACCGGGGAGGACGACTTCGTAGCCACCGTCTACCCGCTGGACGGGCGCGACCGCGCCGAAGAACCGAAAGAGCACCGCGAGCGGGTCGGCGTGACGGAACCAGTCGGCGGGGCCGAAGACGACCCCGCCCGCGACGGTGTAGAGGGTGTAGCAGACGACGACGACCGCGAGCGTCTCCGGCACCTCGATGACGGGGACGACGATCTCGATCCAGATGAGCGCGAGCAGCCCGCCCACGGCGGGCCAGGTGCCCAGCCGTTCGGGATAGGTCACGAAGCCGTTCGGGAGCACTCCGGCGATCCGCCGGAACGGGTCGAGCGCGGCGTACGGGTTCACCAGCAGGTACGAGAGCATCACGAGCCCCGCCCGGCCGCCGACGAAGACGACGAGGACGCCGAAGTTCGCGTTTCCGAGCGCCGGGCCGGTCGCGGCGAGGACGACGACGCCGACGAGCAGCCCGACCCCGAGGGCGCCGACGGCGAGGTCGAGCGGGCGTGGCACCCGGACCGGGAGCGACCGGTGCCAGGCGTGGAGCGTGTCGACGAACGCGCGATCCGTGACGAACGTCGCGAGCAGTCCGGAGGCGCCGATCACCGCGCCGCCGGTGGCGAGGAAGAGCCACGTCGGCACGTCGAGGTCGCCGCCGTCGTCCTGGAGGCCGGTCGCGACGTTGCTCGCGGCCACAGGATCGGTGACGAAAAGCAGGAGGAGAACGCCACAGAGGATGCCGACGGCGGCTCCGACGGGCGATCGGCGCTCCGTGCGCATTCAGCTCCGATCGCTCCCTGCCTCGTCGAGCAGGCCGTCGACCAGCCGCACGAACCGGTCGACCATCCTGTCGGGAAAGCTCGGGGAGGTCCGCCTGAGCAGGCGGGCGGTCCGTTCGGGGTGGGTGAGGTACAACCGCACCCGGCCCCGTCGGTCCGTCCGTTTCTCGACGAGTTCCTGTTCGGCGAGGTGAGAGAGGTGCCACTCGAGCGTGCTCCGTGCGACACCGAGGGCGCTCGCGACCCGTTCGGGACGGGCGGGTTCGTGTTCGAGCAGGTGGAACATGGTCTCGCGGGCGGTCTCGCGGCGAAAGAGCGCGAGCGCGCCCCGTTCCCAGACGTCGTACTCCGGGGGGTAGTAGTGGCTCCGGCCGTAGAGCCGTTCGACGGTGACCTCCCCGTCGCCGAGCAGCCGACGGAGGTGGTACTGGACCTGGCCCGGGGCGAAGCCAGTCTCGCGGACGAGCGCGTTGAAGTGGATTCCCGGCGTCTCCCCGACGTGCGCACGGATCCGCTCTCGGGTGGTCGTCATGGCGGTTGCGTGAGCGAGCGTAGGGCCTCGGCGGTACAAGAGGGGCCCGACTTCCAGCGAGGAGAAAGAGATAGGCGCCGGCCGGACGAACAGCGGTCATGGACACGGCGCTCGTCTCCGTCCCGCCGGCGACCCTCCACTCGCCGGTGCTCCTCTCGATGCTCGGGCTGGCGGCGCTCGGGACGACCGTGGTGTTCGGCCTCGGTCTCGTCGCCTATCGTCGCCGGCCGACCCGACCCTACCTGCTGGTCACCCTCGCGCTCGGCATGCTCGTCGCCCGAACCGCCGTCGGCCTCGCCACCGTCTTCGGCTACGTCCCGATGCCCGCCCACCACGTCGTCGAACACGGCCTCGACTTCCTGATCGCCGTCCTCGTCCTCGCAGCCGTCTACACGGCCGGAAGCGTGGATGCGTCCCCGCCCGGATGACGCGCGATCGCCCCCTCCCTCGGTCCTTGACGATCGTTCATCAATGACACTAGGACCATAATATGACATCAACACACCCTTATACCTTCAGGGGCAGCCTGAAGTAGACGGCTGTCCATTTTGACACATGGCTAGGCATTCTCTAGAGGGACCCACCGCTCGTCGGACGGGACTGGCAGACCCCGACGACGAGCGGTCGAACTGTGGCGTCGGGGTCGTGATGGATCTCGACGGCGAGACGACCCACGCCACCGTCGCCGACGGGCTCACGCTCCTCGTGAACCTCGAACACCGCGGGACGACCGGTGCCGAGGAGAACACCGGCGACGGCGCGGGCATCTCGCTGCAGCGCCCGGACCGCTTCTTCGACGCGGTCCTCGACCAGGACCTCCCCGAGACGTACGCCGTGGGATCGCTCTTCTTCCCCCGTGACGAGGCCGCTCACGAGCCCCTTCGAGAGCTGATCGAGGAGACGCTCTCGGAACACGGGCTCTCGGTCGTCGCCTGGCGCGACGTCCCGACCGACAACTCGCCGATCGGCGAGACGGCGCTCGCCTCGGAACCCTACCCCGTCCAGTGTTTCGTCGGACCGGGCACGGGGACCGACGGGGTCGACGAGTTCGACCGTGCGCTCTACGTCGGCCGACGGGCGGTCGAGGAACGGGTCTCGGAGGCCGTCGCAGCGGGCCGGGAGGCGTGGGATCGCTTCTACGTCTGTTCGCTGGATCGGAACCTGGTCGTCTACAAGGGGCTGTTGAAGGGCGAACAGCTCCCGATCTACTACCCCGACCTGACCGACGAGCGCGTCGAATCGACGTTCGTGATGGTCCACGAGCGGTTCTCGACGAACACGCTCGGCGCGTGGCACCTCGCACACCCGTACAGGAAGATCGTCCACAACGGCGAGATCAACACGATCCAGGGCAACGTCAACTGGATGCGCGCCCGGGAGAACGATCTGGAGCACCCGGAGCTCGACGTTGGGGCGATCACGCCCGTGATCGGCGACCCGAACCAGAGCGACACCGCCTGCGTGGACAACGCGCTCGAGCTGCTGCTACAGGGCGGACGCGACCTCCCGCACGCGCTCCGGATGCTCATCCCCGAGGCGTGGCGCGACCCGGAGAACGGCGTGAGCCCCGAACGACAGGCGTGGTACGACTTCCACGCCTCGCTCGTCGAGCCGTGGGACGGCCCAGCGCTCGTCTGTGCGACCGACGGCGAGCGCGTCGGCGCGGTGCTCGATCGAAACGGCTTCCGCCCCTGCCGGTACGACCTCACCACCGACAACACGCTGATCATGGCGAGCGAGGTCGGCGCGCTCGAGCGTCACCCCGCCGAGATCAGAGAGCGCGGCCGCCTGCAGCCCGGTCAGCTCTTCCTCGCCGACCCGGCCGAGGGGAGAGTCGTCCCCGACGAGGAGGTGTTCGCCGACCTGACCGACGAGCGCTACGCGGAGTGGGTCGACGCGGAGCAGGTACGCCTCGCGAACGCCGCCGAGGACGACCTCACGCTCGCGCCGCTCTCCGAGGACCTCCGCTCGCTGCAGGCGGCGTTCGGCTACACCCACGACGAACTCGACAACCTCGTCGAGCCGATGGCGAAAAAGGGCAAGGACCCGATCGGTTCGATGGGCGACGACACCCCGCTGTCGGTGCTCTCGGACTACAACCGCCCGCTCCCGTCGTACTTCAAACAGCTGTTCGCGCAGGTGACGAACCCGCCGCTCGACTACATCCGGGAGAAGCTGGTCACCAGCCTCGAGACCCGACTGGGCAACCAGCACAACCTGCTGTCGGAGTCGCCCGCACACGCGTGTCAGCTGATCTGTCCCTCGCCGATCCTCTCGGACGCCCAGACCGCGGCGATCAAGGGACTCGATCGGGAGGGACTCTCGACACGGGTCGTAGACACGACCTACGGCAAGGACGGGGACCTCGAACGCGCGGTCGAACGGGTCAGGCGGGAGGCGACGGAGGCGATCGAATCGGGTCACGAGATCGTCGTCCTCTCGGATCGGAAGACGAGCGCCGAGCGGGTGGCGATCCCGAGCCTGCTCGCGACCGGCGCGGTCCACCACCACCTCGTCCGCGCGGGGCTCAGGAACCGCGCCGGCCTCGTCGTCGAGTCGGGCGAACCACGGACCGTCCACCAGGTCGCGACGCTGGTCGGCTACGGCGCGGGCGCGGTGAACCCGTACCTCGCCTACCGGGCCATCTCGGACCTGGTCGCCGGCCCGGACGGCGCGAACGAGGAGGCCGCGATCGAGTCGTACATCGGCGCGCTCGAGGACGGCCTGCTGAAGGTGATGTCGAAGATGGGCATCTCCACGGTCGCGAGCTACCAGGGCGCACAGATCTTCGAGGCCGTGGGGCTGGATTCGGAGTTCGTCGCCGAGTACTTCGAGGGGACCGAGGCCCGGACCGAGGGGATCGGGATCGCGGAGGTCGAAGAGGACCTGCTGGCCCGGCACGCCGTCGGCTTCGGCGAGGAGCCCGAGATGGACCGCTACGGCGAGTTCGAGTTCCGTTCGGGGGGGATCCACCACCAGTGGAACCCGAAGACCGTGGGCGCGCTCCAGCAGGCCGCCCGCTCTGGGGACTACGACCGGTACAAGGAGTTCGCCGAGCTGATCAACGACCAGAGCGAGACGCTCCAGACGCTGCGCGGGCTGCTCGAGTTCGACTCCGAGGGCAGGGAGTCGATCCCGATCGAGGAGGTCGAGCCGGCCGAGGAGATCGCGACACGGTTTTCGACGGCGGCGATGAGCCTCGGATCGCTGAGCCCGGAGGCCCACGAGAACAACTCGATCGCGATGAACCGACTCGGGGGGAAGTCGAACTCCGGGGAGGGTGGCGAGCCACCGGAGCGCTTCGGTACCGAGCGCGAGTGTAACGTGAAACAGATCGCCTCGGGTCGCTTCGGCGTGACGAGTCACTACCTCGCCTCGGCCGACGAGCTCCAGATCAAGATGGCCCAGGGCTCGAAACCCGGCGAGGGCGGCCAGCTCCCCGGCCACAAGGTCAACGAGATGATCGCCTCCGTGAGGTACTCGACGCCCGGCGTCGAGCTCATCTCGCCGCCGCCGCTGCACGACATCTACTCGATCGAGGACCTCAAGGAGCTGATCCACGACCTGAAGGCCGCGAATCCCGAAGCGAGTATCAACGTCAAACTCGTGAGCGAGGCCGGCATCGGCACGATCGCCGCGGGGGTCGCGAAGGCGAACGCCGACACGGTCCACATCTCCGGCGACTCCGGAGGCACCGGCGCGAGCCCGCGGACCTCGATCAAGCACGCGGGCCTCCCGTGGGAGCTCGGCCTCGCCGAGGCGAACCAGATGCTCCACCGGACGGGCCTGCGCTCGCGGATCCGCGTGAGCACCGACGGCGGGCTGAAGACCGGCCGCGACGTCGCGGTCGCGGCGCTCCTGGGTGCCGAGGAGTACATCTTCGGGACCGCCTCGCTCGTCACGAGCGGCTGCGTGATGGCCAGACAGTGTCACAACAACACCTGTCCCGTCGGCGTCGCGACCCAGCGCGAGGAGCTGCGCGAGCGCTTCCCCGGCGAGCCCGATCACGTGATCAACTACATGCTGTTCATCGCCGAGGAGCTGCGCGAGATCATGGCAGAGCTCGGGTTCGCCACTGTAGAGGAGATGGTCGGTCACGTCGAGTGTCTCCGCCAGCGCGAGGACGTCACGCACCCGAAGGCGCGAAAGATCGACCTCTCGACGGTGCTCTACGACCCCCGCGAGGGCGACGACTCGACGAAGACGAGAGAACAGACCCACGAGATCGACCGCCAGCTCGACTGGGAGCTGCTCGAGGCGGCGGGCGACGCGATCGACGGGGGTGAACCGGTGACGATCGAGACCGAGATCCGGAACACGGACCGTGCGGTCGGCGCGACGCTCTCGAACCGCGTCTCGCGCGCTCACGGGAGCGAGGGCCTCCCCGAGGACTCGATCGCGGTCTCGCTGTCGGGCACCGCGGGCCAGAGCTTCGGGGCGTTTCTCGCCCCCGGGGTCTCGATGCACCTCACCGGCGTCGCGAACGACTACGTCGGCAAGGGGCTCTCCGGTGGCAAACTCGTCGTCGAGACGCCCGAGGACGCAGCCTACGAGGCCAGCGAGAACGTTCTGATCGGGAACGTCGCGCTCTACGGCGCGACCGGGGGCGAACTCTACGTCAACGGCCAGGCCGGCGAGCGCTTCGGCGTGCGGAACTCGGGGGTGAAAGCCGTCGTCGAGGGGGTCGGCGACCACGGCTGCGAGTACATGACCGGCGGCGTCGTCGCCGTTCTCGGGGGGACGGGAAAGAACTTCGCCGCGGGCATGAGCGGTGGCGTCGCGTACGTCCACGACCCGGACGGCGACCTCGAACCGAGGCTGAACGACGGGATGGTGAGCCTCACCGAGCTCGGCGAGCGCGACGAACGGATGCTCCGCCGGCTGGTCGAGAACCACGCGAGCTACACCGACAGCGAGCGAGCGGCGTGGCTCCTGGCGAACTGGGACGAGCACGTCGACGAGTTCGTCACCGTAATGCCCGACCCGTACGACCGCGCGCTCGCCGAGGGCGCAGCTGACGTCCGGGACGCCCCGCCCGCCGCCGCGGCCGCGACCGGGGAGTCCGACGCGAACGTCGTCGTATCGGACGACGACTGAGCGTCCCGACGCTCCCGTCTCAGACCCCCTCCATCGAGCGCCGACCCGGAACGGACTCCGGAGTTCGGACCTCGTTCTCGGAGATCCGCCACGGAGAGCTATGCTCGTGTGGGACGTAGCGGTCTCTGCTATGCCGTACGTCAGGTGCAACGGGGCCGATCTCTACTACGAGGAGCGGGGATCGGGACGGCCGATCGTCCTCCTCCACGGAGTGATGGCAGGACTCGGGCTCTTCGACCGGCAGGTGTCCGACCTCTCGGGGGAGTACCGCGCGGTCGCGCTCGACTTCCGGGGTCACGGCCGGTCGGAGAAGACGGAACTCGGTCACACGATCGCGGGGTACGCCCGCGACCTCTCCGCGTTCCTCGATCGGCTGGACCTTGAGGACGTCGTCGTGGTGGGGTGGTCGATGGGCGCGCTCGTCTCCTGGGAGTACGTCGACCGCTTCGGGACGGATCGGATCCGGGCGCTGGTCGACGTGGACATGGAGGCCTCGCGGTTCCAGTGGGCGGACTACGACCACGGGATCACCGATCTGGACGGGATCCGGGAGACGCTCGCGCTCGCCCAGCGCGACCCGTGGAGCCTCGCCGAGCGCGCCACGGAACAGGTGTTCAAGGAGCCGCCCGACGACGAAACGAGGCGGCTGCTGTTCGACGAGGTCTCGCGGACGCCGGCACCGGTGAAGAGTACGATCCTCTTCGACGCGCTCACGGTCGACTACCGGGAGGTCCTCCCCGAAATAGACGTCCCGATGCTGGTCTGTGCCGGCGCGGACGAGAAACGGGGGACCGTCGCGGCCGCGAGACACGTCGCGGATCTCGTTCCGGACGCGACGTTCGAACTGTTCGAGGAGAGCGGCCACTGTCCGTTCCTCGAGGAACCCGAGCGCTTCGATCGGGTCCTGCGTCGGTTCGTCGACGGGCTGTGATCGGGCGACCGTCTCCCGAGCCGACCGAACCCGGATCGGGCCCGCCAGTGTGTGGTCACGGCCCGGTTCGCCGATCCGGACCGGGACCGCCGACCGCCGTTTTCCGTTCTCCCCCCGACCCGGCGCGACGGGACGCCCGTCGGTTCGAGTGTGACGGGCTTATGACCCCCTCGCCCCTCCACCCGGCGATGACCGTCGTCCTCTGTGGGATCGGTGCCGACTCGACGAACGTCGGAGAGCTTCCTCCTCTGCACCCCGACGGAACGTTCGACTACGTGCCGATCCCGGAGAAGGCCGAGACGTCCGAGGAGCTGACCTTCGGGACGTGGCCGCTCTCGACGGGCGGGACGGCCGCCGACCTCACCCCCTCGATCAGACCGCGACCGATCTCGGACCCGGAGTTCCGGACCGATCCCGAGGACTGGCCGCTGCACCACGATCCGAACTTCGAGGCGCTCACCTACGGCGAGCACAGGCCCGCGTACGTCGATCGGCTCTCCCGGCTCTCTTCGGGTGACCTCGTCGGCTTCTACGCCGGCCTCCGCGACGAGAGCGGGCGAGCCCATCGCTACCTGATCGGCTGGTTTTCGGTAGCGCACGTCCACCTGATCGACCCCGGCGACCGCGAGGCGGCACGGCGGGCGTTCGCCGCCTGTCCGGAGAACGCCCACGCCAAGCGGGCCGAGGACGGCGAACCGTACGTCGACGACCGGCGGCTCGCGGTCGTCGAGGGCCGAGAGCCGGGTGGGCTGGTGAGGAAAAACCCGCTCCGGCTGAGCGAGTACGCGGTCGCGCCCGGGAACTCCGTCGCGCAGTACTACCTCCGCGAGTCGGTCCGCGAGGGGCTCTCGGCCGTCGAGGGCAGGGAGAACATGCAGTTCAAGCCCGCCTATCTCTGTGAGTGCTCGGCCGAGGGGTTCGCGGAACGGGTGGAGGCGCTCCGGTAGGCCGTCACTCACGGATCGGTCCGCGGTGGATCGTTCACGATCGTTCGTCGGACGTGTGCCGCACGCACCAGACGGGCGGCTCCCTAAGTAGAGCCGGCCGTTCCGATCGAGTACGATGTCACTCGAAGGCGAGAACGCGCCCGACTTCACGCTCGAGAGCACCGCCGGCGAACCGGTGACGCTCTCTGAGACGCTCGAGGACGGTCCGACGGTCGTGGTCGTCAACCGCGGCCACTGGTGTAGCTTCTGTGCCGAACAGCTGGGGACGTTCAGCGAGGTCGCCTACGACCTCTGGTTCAACGATAACGTGGATATCCTCCC
>SKXI01000026.1 GCA_007128515.1 Halococcaceae archaeon
CGAAACCAGCGATCCCGATAATAACCGTTCCGGTCCTCGATATCAGCCGTGGACGAGTACCCAGAGCCCGCCCATGGTGAGCAACGCGCCGACGACCGTGTTGAGCGCCGGGAACCACCAGTACGCGCGGGCGACGTCGATTCCCGAGAGCGCGATCAGCGCGACGAACGGGACGTAGACCGAGAAGAGCGCGCCGAGTCGGGGATCGAGCAGGGCGAACGAGAGCGCGGCGAGCGCCCAGCAGCCGGCACAGTAGGCGTAGGTTCGGGACTCGCCGAGGAGGGTCGCGGTGGTCCGGATCCCCGCCCGCCGGTCGGGACCGATATCGGGGATGGCGCTGAAGGTGTGCATCGCCATCGTCCAGAACCACGCCCCGGCGACGGCGAGGAGTGGCGGGTGACCCCCGGCGACCGCGGCGTAGGCCGCCGCGCCGGGCATCAGGTAGAGCCCGTTCGAGACGGAATCGAGAAGGGGCGTGGTCTTGAACCGAAACGGCGGCGCGCTGTACTGGACCCCCAGGACGTAGAAGCCGGCGAGCCAGACGAGCGACTCGAGGGGGAGGAACGGCACCAGGAAGAGCCCGGAAAGCGCGCTCAGCCCGACCGCCCAGAGCACCGTGCGGTCGCCGTCGAACCGGACTTCCTTCCCCGCTTTCTTCGGGTTCTCCTCGTCGACCTCGCTGTCGAAGACGTCGTTTACCCCATAGAGCAGCACGTTCGCCGGGAGGAGGAAGAAGGCAAACAGCGCGAGCGTCGTCGGTGTGAACAGGTCGTCCGTCGAGGTCGCGCCGTAGGCGACGCCGACGGCGACCGGACCGGCGAGGTAGAGCCAGAACCGTGGTCGGGAGAGCTTGAGCAGGTACGGGAGACGGCCGGGCATCCGTCAGTCGTCGCTCGTGGTCGCCTCGGGCACGTCCGTCGCGTGGTCCTCGATCACCGCGTTAGCGGTGTGTTCGCCGCTGATTACGCACATCGGGACGCCGATGCCCGGGGTCGTGTACGAGCCGGTGAAGTAGAGCCCGGGGACCGCCTTCGAGCGGTGTGGCGGTCGGAAGACCGCGGTCTGTCGGAGCGTGTGTGCCATCCCGAGTGCCGTCCCACGGACGCTGTTGTAGCGCTCCGCGAAGTCGGAGACCGAGAACAGCTCCTCCAGGACGATCCGGTCGCGCAGGTCGACGCCCGTGTTCTCGGCGATGTCGTCGAGGACGAGGTCGCGGTACCACTCCCGGACGGTGGGGCTGTCGTCGAGGTCGGGCGCGATCGGCACCAGGACGAAGAGGTTCGAGTGACCCTCCGGCGCGACGGTGTCGTCGGTCTTCGAGGGGACACAGAGGTAGTACGCCGGGTCGTCCGGCCAGGCGGGTTTGTCGAAGATCTTTCCGAAGTGTTCCTCCCAGTCGGTCGGGAGCACGAGCGTGTGGTGGGCGAGCTCCTCGACGTCGCCCTCGACGCCGAGGTAGATGAGAAAGGCCGATGGAGCGTAGGTGCGCGACTCCCAGTACTCCGCGTCGTACTGGCGCTTTTCCGGCGGCAGCAGTTCCTGTTCGGTGTGAGCGTAGTCCGCGTCGCTGACGACCAGGTCGGGGAGGAACTCGTCACGCTCGCCGTCGGTCTCGACGCGAAAGCCACCCCGTCTCCCCTCGATCGCCGTCACCGGGTGGTCGGTGTGGTAGGTGACGCCGAGTTCCTCCCCCAGGGAGACGAACCCGTCGACGACGCCGCCGATGCCGCCCTCGGGGTAGTACACCCCGAGGTTGAAGTCGACGTGGCTCATCAGGTTGTAGAGCGCGGGCGTGTTGTTCGGCGACCCCCCGAGGAAGACGAGGGTGTACTGCATGATCTGCTGGAGCTTCGGGTGCGAGAAGTACCCCTCGACGTGGTCCTGCATCGAGCCGATCAGGGTGATTCCGCGGGCGTTTTTCAGGACGGTCGGGTCGACCCAGTCGCGGAGCCTCGGCCGGTCGGTGTAGACGAAGTGCTCCATCCCGATCTCGTACGTTCTGCGGCTCTCCTCCAGGTACTCCTCGAGCGCCTCGCCCGCGCCCGGTTCGTACTCCTCGAAGCGCGCCTTCGATCGTTCGAGATCCGGCGTGATGTCGACGCTATCTCCGTCCTTGAAGAAGATCCGGTAGTGCGGATCGAGGTGGGTGAGCGAGTAGTAGTCGGCCGGCGACCGGTCGAAGTTCGAAAAGAAGCGCTCGAAGACGTCGGGCATGAGGTACCACGAGGGACCCATGTCGAAGCGAAAGCCGTCGCGTTCGAGGCGGCTCGCCCGACCGCCCAGCTGTTCGTTCTTCTCCAGCACCTCGACCTCCGCGCCGGCGTCGGCGAGATAACAGGCGGTCGAGAGGCCGCCGAAGCCCCCACCGATCACGACGATCCGTTCCCCCGACAGTTCGGTCATGTCACGACGTTGGGTCGCGGGATATAAAATCCGGCCGATCCGGACGGAACCCCCGCTCTTTACGCTCCGGGCGTCCTCACCCCCTCCATGGACGGGACGACTGCGGTCGTGACGGGTGCGAGCCGGGGCGTCGGCGAAGCGGTCGCACGGGAACTCGCGGGGGAGGGAGCGACCGTGATCTGCTGTTCGCGCGACGGCGAGGCGATCGAGGCGGTCGTCGACTCGATCGCCGAATCGGGGGGGACCGCGCTGGGCATGCGCGCGGACGTGCGCGACGAGTTCGACGTCGAGCGGCTGATGGAGACCGCCGCACGCGAGGGCGGCGGGATCGACCTGGTGGTCGCGAACGCGGGCGTCTACCACGGCGAGACGGGCGAGACGCCGCTCAGCGAGGAGTCTTACACCGGCTTCGACGACACCCTCCGCACGAACGTCAGGGGGGTGTTCGCGACGATCAAGGAGTCGCTCGGGCACCTGAACGACGAGGCTCGCGTGCTGGTCCCGACCGGGTCGGTCGCCCGCGAGCCCAAGCCCGGAATCGGTGCCTACGCGGTCTCGAAAGCCGGCGCGGAGGCCGTGATGCGCGGGTTCGCCGTCGAGGACGGCGTGGCGGTCGGCTGTCTCGATCTGGGACTGGTGGACACCGATCTGACGGGGAGCGGCGGGCGTGAGCCGGAGGACGTCGCGCCGATGTTCGTCTGGGCGGCGGGGCTCGAAACGGAGGAACTGAACGGAGAGACCCTCGGCCTGCGCGAGTGGCGGCAGGCGACGCGGTAGCCCGGAAGGATCGTCGTCGAATCCCCTCGTTCTTCGGTCGCGAACCGAACGGTAGGATCACGTGCCCGGGAGACCGGGTGGCTACGATGAACCCTCTCATACGGTCTGCTGTGACGATTGACCGGCCAAAGGGCGACCGCCCTGCGGTCGCGCCGGTACTGACTGGCAGCAGTCCGTATCAGTCCCGGTCCGCCCGATCGGGATCCGCGTCGAGGTGCTCCTCGGCGAACTCCGAGAGCGACTCCCAGCCGAGCGAGTCGCCGATCGACTCGAGAGCCTCCCCGAGGCTCTCCCCGGGGTCGAGTTCGCGCTCGGTCTCGCCGGGGACGATCCGATCGTTCAGTTCGTCGACCTCGCCCCGGGTGAGCTCGTTCGTCGTCGGGTTGTAGAGCATCGCGCCGCCCTCGCCCGCGACCCCCAGGTAGCGGGTCTCGCCGCCGTCGACCGGCCACTCGTCGTACCGATAGGCGTCCTCGTTCGGGTCTCGAACCATAGTGGACCCCACGTCGGCCGGACACGGGAACGCCGGCCCTTCGCCTGCAGCCATCGGCCGACTCCTGTCCCGATCGCTGCGTCTTTGGTGGCGGGGATCCGGCCCGCCTGGAACCCGACCGGCCCCGTGAGGACGGTTGTAGTCCCTTGCCGGTGATCGCCCCTACGGGTCGGCGGTCACCGGTAACCGGTTACGACCGTCCCTATCAGAGCTCGCGGTAGCTGTCGGGGTTCGGAAGCTCCCAGAGCTGGGGTGGGAGGAACTCGGGGAGGACGTCGATCAGCCGGCGTTCACTCACGTCGAGACCCTCGCAGTGCTCGTCGGCGCTCTCTCTCAGTCCGACGCGGATCTCGCCCTCTTCGCGGCGGACCGAGAGCGGGTAGACCGAACAGCGCGTCGGCTTCCAGTCGGCCTCGGCGTGCAGCGCACAGAGGCCGTCCCCCTGGAGGAACCCACAGGCCTGGCCGTCGGCGGCGACGTGGCCCTCCCGTGCCTTCGGCTCGCGCGTGACGAACCGCTCGCCCCGCACCGTGGTCGTGGTCTCCGCGAGGTTCGCGTGTTCCGCCAGCGCGTACGTGTCCTCCTCGTAGAGCATGACCCCGTGGTGACAGCACCAGGTACAGGAGTCGACGCACTCGAAGGTCGTCTCCGGGTCGAACTCGACGACCGCCTCCTTCCCGGGGTGGACCTCGACGCGACGGGGTTCGTTCACGTCCTCGTCCAAGCGACCGATCGACAAAAGACCCACGCACGGGACTGTTCCGATAGGCCGGACCGTTTACCCACGGTCTAACCGCCCGCGAACGATCGACCGAGGGACCATAATAAAACGGGGAGGCGACGACGGTCGATCGATGGACGACGAGGAGTGTCGCATTGACGATACACGGCGTCGGACCCTCCGTGGTATCGGTGCGACGGTCGGCGGACTCGCCCTCACGAACGGACTCTCACCCGCGAGCGCGAGGTCGGGCGGTCCGGTGCTGATCGGTCCCGACGGCGAGATGCGGCCGGAGGACGTCGAGGCGGCGACCAGTACCGACGGGGGCAGTCGGATCGAGAACAGCGAGGCCAACGCGCGATATCTGGAGCTGATCCGGGAGGCGATCGAACTCCGGGCGAACAACGAGTCGACGATGGACAGCGACGCGATCAGGGCGGTTCTCAGGGAGCGAAACGAGGGGTTCCGGTCGGACCTGGTCTTCTTCGCCGCGAGCGACTTCGGGAGCCCGCAGGTGTTCGTCCCCGAGGGGTTCGAAGAGCGTGACGAGCGGCTGAACGCGGTCCTCGACCGGATCCACGAGCAGAAGTGGCGGGCCGACAGCCAGCCGCTCCGGTCGGTCCGCAACGAGGTGTTCGAGCGGGTTCCCGGGATCCACCAGGGGCTGGCAGTGCTCTGTCACGCGGACGGCTCGGCCGACTACGACATCGTCTACGGCTGGCACGGCCTCTACAACTTCTACACGATCCGGCAGGTCGTCGGGCTGGTCGACTGGGTGACGAACGCCGACGACCGATGGCGCGAGCGGCTCCACTTCGAGTACTGATCGGGGGCGATCCCAAAGTTTTTATCGCCACCTTCGTAGCTACGGGCCATGGTCGACCTCGACACTGTTTTCGACCTCCTTCGATCCGAACGTCGCCGCCACGTCCTCTACTACCTCAACGAGCGTGACGGGGAGGTGCCGGTCGAGGACGTCGTGGAGGCGCTGACGGACGAGGAGGTGGACGGAGACCCGTCCGAGGGGGAGTTCGAGCGGGTCGAGGTGTCGTTGAGACACGTTCACCTCCCGAAGGCCACGGAGGCCGAGTTCATCGAGTACGACCGCGAGGAGGGAGTGCTCCGGGTGAGCGGGACGCCGCCGGAGTACGACGCGATCGTCACCATCGCCGAGGTCGTCGACGAAACCGACCGGATCGGGTGATACTGTCGGCCGTAACTGTGTGAATACTCCCGGCGCCACGGAGCGCGATGATCTGGAACGACGTACGGCCGACAGTATGGGCCCGCGATCGCTCACCCGGTGTTCTTCATCCCCGCCGCGATCCCCTTCACCGTGAGCCTGAGTGTCCGCTCTTCGGTCTCGGTACGGTGGGTCTGTTTCAGCAGGTGCGTCTGGAGCAGGTTCAGCGGGTCGACGTACGGGTTCCTGCGTCGGAGGCTCTCTTCGAGCCAGTTCCGTGCGAGCAGTCCCTCGCGACGCGTGATCTCCGTGACGAGGTCGACCGCCCGGTCGTACTCGGCCGAGAGCCGGGGGAAAAAGCGCTCTTCGAGCTCCTCGTCCGCGATCGTCGCGTACTCGGCGGCGATCTCCATCTCGGTGCGCGAGAGCGAGAGCGCGGCGTTGTCGAGCGTCGTCCGGAAGAAGGGCCACTCCTCGTACATCTCCTGCAGGGTGTCGATCTCCCCACCCTCGTCGAGGTAGGCGTCGATCCCGGTCGCCAGCGCGTACCAGCCGGTGAGGATACACCGCGACTGCGTCCAGGAGAACACCCAGGGGATCGCTCTGAGGTCCTCGACCGTCCGCTGGCCGCTGCGCGAGGCCGGCCGCGAGCCGAGGTTCAGCTCCTCGATCACGGTGATCGGCGTCGCCTGCTCGAAGTAGCGGACGAACCCCTCCGTTTCGAGGAGTCCCCTGTACTCCGTCCTCGCGGCCTCGGCCATCGTCTCCATCGCCTCGGTCCACTCGTCGCCGACCCGTTCGCGGTCACCGTCGAGCGCCCGCCTGCGGGCCCGGATCTGTGCGTTCATCATCTGCTCGACGTTCCGCTCGGCGATGCGTGGGTTGCCGTACTTCTCGGCGATCGCCTCGCCCTGCTCGGTGAACTTCACCTGCCCGGAGACCGACTCGGGCGGCAGTGCGAGCAACGCCTCGTTCATCGGGCCGCCGCCGCGGGAGATCGACCCGCCACGGCCGTGGAAGAGCCGGAGCGTGACGTCGTACTCGTCGGCGATCTCCGCGAGCCGACGCTGGTTCCGGTAGAGGTCCCAGTTCGCGGCGAGGAAGCCGTTTTCCTTGTTCGAATCCGAGTAGCCGAGCATGACCTCTTGGAGCGTCCCCCTGGCGGAGAGGAGCTGCTCGTAGACCTCGTTCTCGAAGAGCGTCCCCATGATCCGCCGTGCCCCGGAGAGGGCGTACTCGGTCTCGAGTAGCGGCACCACGTCGATGCCCGCGTACTCTGGCAGGGTGAGCACCCCCGCCTGATCCGCGAGGAAGACCACCTCGAGGACGTGGCTCGCCTCCTCGGTCATGCTGATGCAGTAGGTGTCGATCGCGTCGGTGCCGTACTCCGCCTGCCAGCCGGCCAGCCGGTCGAACAGTTCGAGGACCACGCGCGCGGTCTCCGAGAGCTCGGCCTCCTCGTCCTCGTGCAGCGAGACGTCGATCACCGGCTCCTCCTGCAGGATCGCTTCGGTCAGCGTCTCCACCCGTTCGGGTTCCGAGAGCGACTCGTAGTCCAGTCCCTCCAGCGCGAGCGCCTCGGTGATCGCGGTGGTGTGGTTCTTCCGGTGGTCCCGGAGGTCGAGGCTCGCGAGCGAGAAGCCGAACGTCTCGGCCTGTCGTTTGAGGGGGTCTACGTGTTCGGCGACGACGCTCTCTGCACCGTTCTCGGCGGCGCTCTCGGCCAGTACCGAGATATCCTCGATGAACTCCCCGGGCCCCTCGTACCCACCGGGGCGGACGTCGTCGACGCGCTCGATCCGCTCGCGCATCAGTCGGAGCTTCTGCCGATACGGCTCACGCGGGTAGCGGTCCTCGACTGCACGGGCGACCCCGGGGAGGCGTTCCCTGTCCGCGGCGAGGGACTTCTCGAACGCCTCGCCGACCGAGATTCGGCTCCCGTCCTGACTCAGCACGCCGGAGAGGTCGCCGAGCGCGTCCGTGTACCGCGCGAGCACCACGCGGCGCTGGCGGTCGAGCGTCGTCTCGGTGACGTCCGGCGTGACGAACGGGTTGCCGTCGCGGTCGCTCCCGGCCCACGAGCGGAACTCGACGAGCTTCGGGATCGCAGGTGGGCTCTCGAACTCCTCCGCGAGCGCCGTCGCCAGTTCGTCGTAGACCTCGCCGATCACGTCGTAGAGCGTGTGTTCGAGGTACCAGCCGATGTTCCTCGCCTCGTCGGTCGGTTCCGGCCTCCGGGTCCGGACCTGCGGGGTCTGCCAGAGGCTCACGACCTCGGCGTCGATCGCCCGCTCGACCTGGCTCCGCTCCTTCTCGGTCATCCGGCGCTCGTCGAGCGTCTCGATGTGTTCCGCGACCGCCCGGAGCTTCCCCTTCACCGTCTTTCTGCGGGCTTCGGTGGGGTGGGCGGTGAACGTCGGCTCGACGAGGACGTCCGAGAGCACCCGCTCGGCCTCCTCGGGACTCTCCGCGAGCGCCTCCGCCGCGGCCTCCAGACCGTCCTCGAGCGTCCGCTCGTGCGAGGCGTTCCTGAGCACCCGTACCCGTTCACGCTCCTCGGCGAGGTTGATCAGTTCGAAGTAGGTCGTGAAGGCACGGGCGACGATCGACTCGCGTTCGGGCGGAAGGTGATCGAGTACCTGGTGGAGTCCCTCCCGGGACTCCGCACTGCCCTCGCGGTAAGCGATCGACGCCGTCCGGAGCGTCTCGACCGTCTCGAAGTCGTCGCGCGAGGCGTGCTCGCGGATCACGTCGCCGACGAGCGCGCCGAGTTCGCGGACGTCCTGGTTCACCGTCCGTGCGGAGAGTGCCTGGTCCATGACCCCCCTACACACGCCCCCCTCTTACAGGTTCACTCGTCCCCGAAGAATTGCCTCCGGTTGCTGGACAGGGGTCGTCCGTGGAGCGACGCGAACCTCGGACACCGGACCGCCCCCCTCGGTACGATCACCTATCGGGGAGGGCGAGGTCCTCGGTTACCAGCTCGTCGCCGTAGCCCACTTCGACCGTTACGACCCCGTCGTGCTCGTCGTGGATCCGATCGGCCTCGGCCTCCGAGAACCGCAACACGACCGCACCCGCCTCCCCGGGCTCGAGCGAGACGCCGTCGGCCGTGACCTCGTCGTTCTCGACGAGCAGTCTCGCCCAGAACTCCCCCGGGACGTCGCCAGTGTTCTCGAGGACGACTCCGACCTGCCACCGTTCCCCCGGCTGTGAGTGCGATACCGGCGCCTCGTCCGCCAGCCCCAGGTCGAGTCCCTCGCCCGGAACCGCCGTCTCGGTTCCGAGCA
>SKXI01000085.1 GCA_007128515.1 Halococcaceae archaeon
TAATCGTAATAGCATACTTGAAATGTACGCCCGGAACACTAACGTCCGACCTCATCCCTGGCGGCGTGCCGAGTCGGTCGGGAAACCCTCGTGCCGGGCGTGCGCGGTTCGTCAGAACCGCCTGACTGCAACCGCACGCGATGCGGCGGCGCCGCATCGCGTTTCGCGGCCCGAGAGGGCCGCGCATGTCGCACACCTGGGTTCGCCACGCGGTCATCGCTCCCGAAACGGGAAAGCTCCCGGTGGGGACTTGTGGTGCGCAGTTATCCTACTCGGTCGAGCGGTTTCAACCGCTCGGTCGGTTCGGGGCCTACTCCTCGATCACGCGCACGCCGATGCCGTGGAAGTCGCTCTCGTCGTTGCCCTCGTCCGGCTGGACGACCTCGCTGATCTCTCTGGACTCCACGTCGAGTACGGAGAAGCCGGGCGTCTCGCCGGTCGCGGCGTGCGGGTCGCCCGACACCGGCTCCGGCCCGCGGAGCGTGACGAACTTGTACTGCCCGTCCGGTGACCCCCAGATGATGTCCGGCGCGGGGCCGTAGTCGGGAACATCGTCGACCACCTCGTCCGCCTCCGGATCGATCACGAGGCCGTCGTCGGTCTCCCTGTTCAGGACCCAGAGCTCCTCGGCGTCCGGGGTGAACCAGAAGCCGTGGGCGTCGTACCCCTCGCTGTCGCGGGCGACGTCCTCGAAGGAGAACTCCTCGCCGACGACCTCGCCGTCGTGATCGATCGGTCGGTGCTCGTCGGTGTCGACGACGTACCACTCGCCGACGCCCCCGGTCGGCTCGTGGTTCGACGGCGCGCCCGCGGTGAGGTAGAGCTTGTTCTCCTCGGGGTGGGCCAACGTGCCGCAGTTGGCGCGGAGCTGGCTCGGCGCGAACGTCTCGACGACCTCGAAGCTCTCGTAGTCCACGACCACGACGCCGGCGTGGTCGATGCCGGGGCCAAGGGTGTGATAGGAGGTGCCGTTCGAGTAGTCGTGGCAGATCGGTCGGAGCTCGCCCTCGTCGTCGAGGTCGAACTCGTCGATGCGCTCTGCGACCGGTCCCGCCTCGACGACGTGGATCTCGTCGACGATCGAGAACTCCTCGTTCTCGAGGTCGGCGTCGATCCGTTTGATCGTCCCCTCGCCGATGACGTCGACCTGGATGTACGCGTCGTCGGGGGTGAAGCCAGCGAAGTGCGTACCCGGCCCGGTCGGGCAGGCGCCGACGAGTTCGCGGTCCTCGGTTCGGAAGACGAGCGTCCGTGCGCCCGCGGTACAGGCGACGGCAGCGTACTCGTAGTCCGAGGAGAAGTCGACCATGTGCGGGACGTTCCCCTCGTCCTCGGTCTCCTCGAGTGCCGCGATATCGATCTCGTCGAGCAGTTCGAACGAACCATCGCCGTCGGGGCCGTAGATGTAGCCGACGTCCGTGCCCTGGTCGAACGCCCAGACCTCGTACTCGGCCTCGCTCCCGTCGTGCTCGCCGTCGCTCTCGTCGTCCGGCTGCTCGTCGTCCTCGTCGTCGGCCTCCTCGCCACCGCCCGCGACGGTGTCGGGTTCGGGCTCGCCGCCGACACAGCCCGCGAGGGCGATGCCGCCGACAGCTACCCCACCGTGCAGGAACCGGCGTCGAGTCGTGTGTCTCGACATGTAGTTTCCTCGAATCTTCGACACGTATAAGAGTGCCGTTCGGAGGCGTCTCGAGCGCCGGAAGGCCCGGTTTCGCACGAGATAGCGGAAACGACTGTCATATGTCGTCGGTAGTTGCCATACTTGCCGCTTCGACTACCGGTCGATACCGGTGAACAGGTATAATTCCGTTCGACACGTACGGTGAGACGATGAGAGAGCGGGCGGATCTGACACGACGCGGGTACGCCAGGGCGCTCGTCGCAGCCGGTGGGATCGGCGCGCTCTCCGCGTGTCTCGACGAGTTCGGCGAGCGCGAGATCCCGGGTGGCGTCGAGGGGCGAGCGGAGCTACCGGAGCGTCAACACGCCTGGAACGCGGTCTGTGAGACCGACGACGACGGCAACGTCCGTAGCCCGCGTCACCACGTGCTGCTCTCGCTCGTGCTCGACCGCGAGGGCGAGCCGACGGCGGAGGACCGAAGGCCCCTCGAGGAGGCGCTCGGAACGCTCGAACGCGCCTACGAGTGGAGCACCGAGGGACTGCTGTTCACCGTCGGCTACACGCCCGCGTACTTCGAGCGCTTCGGCGACGGGCCCTCGGGTGTGGACCTCCCACAGCCCACCGCCCTCACCGACTTCGAGGAGCCCGAGTTCGACGAAGCCGACCTCCTGCTCCACCTCGCGGGCGACCACGAGCAGGCCGTGCTCGAAGCCGAATCCACGCTGGTCGAGGGCCACGACGAGGCCAACGGCGTCGGTATGGAGGTCGACCTCCGGGATGGGTTCACGCTCGAGTCACGTCGATCCGGCTTCGTCGGTGAGGGTCTCCCCGCGAAGAGACAGGACGACGACGACGTACGCGGCATCCCCTCCTCGGAGCCGATCCCGGAGGAGGCGCCCTTCTTCATGGGCTTTCGTTCCGGGTTCAGCGAGAGTCAGGCGAGCGAGGATCGAGTGACGATCGAGGAAGGGCCGTTCGCGGGCGGGACGACCGAACACCTCTCGTCGATGACGCTCCAGCTCGACGTCTGGTACGAACAGGACACCCACACCCAGCGGGTCGCGAAGCTGTTCAGCGCCGAGCACGCCCGCGAGGGCAGCGTCGGCGAGTACGGCGAGTCCCTCGGCGACTCCAGCGGACTCACCGACGAACGGATCGAGTCGACCGCACGGGACGCCCGCACGGAAGGGATCGTCGGTCACGCACAGAAGGCGGCGCGTGCCCGCGAAGACGGCGAACCGCTCCTCCTCCGCCGGGATTTCAACACGGTCGACGGCGGGCGGCCGGGGCTTCACTTCCTCTGTCTGCAGCGCGAGGTCGAGGAGTTCGTCCGGGTGAGGGAGGCGATGACGGGGGCCGACCTGGCGGGCAACGGCGTCGGCCAGACGCTCAACAACGGCATCCTCCAGTACCTGTTCGTCAACCGTCGGGGGAACTTCCTGGTCCCACCCCGATCGCTCCGGGCGCTGCCGACGCCCGACGGAGGGTGGTAAGTGTTGCCCCTTTCGAGTTCGGAGACAGGACGAGTGGAAAAAGGTGAACGGGGAGCGTGTCCGGAATGAAGGGGGCGGGTCGATGAACAGGCGCCGGTTCCTCTCGCGCGCGGTCGTCGTCGGGTCGGTGGCCGTCGCCGGCTGTTCGGATCCCTCGGACGACGACGACGGGACCCCGACGCCCGAGGAGGTGGTGCCCGAGTTCCCCGAGATCGAGGACCCACCCGACGGGGTCTACCTCCCGACCCACCGGGAGGGGATGGACGTCCACGAGACGCTCGTCGGCGAGGAGGTGGCGGTCACGCCGATGGTGACGTACCCGCACCCGTTCTGGCTCGTCGAGGGGACGACCGTCGAGCGCGTCGAGCCGAGCGAGGACGACGACGTCCACCTCATGGTGACGGTCTGGGACCAGGAGTCGGGGATCGTCCTCCCGATGGACGCCGGTCTGCACGTGGAGATCGAGCGGGAGGGCGAACTGATCGACGAGCGGGTACCCTGGCCGATGCTGTCCCAGGAGATGGGCTTTCACTTCGGCGACAACGTCACGCTCGACGGCGACGGCACGTACGAGGTGACGGTGACGACGAGCCGGATCAACATCGCGAAGACGCGCGGCTTCCAAGAGCGGTTCGAAGACGGCGAGCGCTTTTCCTTCGAGTTCGAGTTCGACGAGGCGTTCAGACACAGAGTGGTCGACCGGATCGAGTGGCTCGACGAAGAACGGTGGGGCGAGGAGGGCGCGCTCTCGCCGATCACCGACCACGAGGGGGAGAGAGAGGGGGCCGGGGACGTCCCGTACGCGCGGGCGCCGTCGACAGGGGAGGTGCCCGGGATACATCTGCTCGATCCCGAAACCGACGAGCCGGCGACGAGCGGCGACGGAGTGATCCTCACCTCGCTCGTCGGGAGCCCCGAGGCCGAGGCCTTCTTCGGGACCGACCTCGGTGACGACCTCCCGGGGGAAGAAGAGGAGGAGCCGATCGGCGAGGTGGCGTACCTGATCGTCTCCCCACGCTCGCCGTACAACGAGGTCCCGCTCACCGAGATGGCGCTCTCGGTGGACCACTCGCGGGAGGGCGAGGACCTGGTCGAGGAGGACCTCGCACAGACGATCGACTCGGAGATCGGCTTTCACTACGGCCTCAAGCTCGACGACGTCGCCGTGGGTGACGAACTCTCGATCGCGGTCGAGACGCCGCCACAGACCGCCCGTCACCAGGGTTACGAGACGGCGTTCGTCGAGATGCCCGACGTCGATCTGGTGGTTCCGGAGGCGTGGACCGGAGCCGAGCGAGACGACGAGTCGGACGAGACCGAGGGAACGGACGACGGCGTGGACGACACGGGGGACGACGAGGAGGCCGAGGACGCGTGAGGCGACGAGCAGTGACGGCCTGACACCACGCAAGTCGAGACGGGCAGATCCTCGAAAAATCGTTCAGGAGGGCGAGGGCGTGGCGAGTTCGCGGAGCCGCTCGAGGTTGGCAATCGCCGGTTCGCGGTGCTCTTCGATCCGTTCGAGCGCGTCCTGCACGCGTGGGTCATCGAGGTGATCGCCGATACCCTGAACGAAGCCGATCCGACAGTGTTGGAGACACTCCTCCATGTCGGGTTCCTCCCGCCACGCGGCGCGAGACCGCAGGCTGATGAGGGTATATCGAATGAAGTTCTCCGCGTCG
This sequence comes from Halococcaceae archaeon, assembly GCA_007128515.1. Lineage (GTDB taxonomy): Archaea > Halobacteriota > Halobacteria > Halobacteriales > Halalkalicoccaceae > Natronorarus. The sequence goes on from SKXI01000085.1 coordinate 4,797, forward strand.
CCGGTAACGGGATTGGGCGGACACAGCCGGTTTTTCTCCGCGTCGTCGTCGCGGGTCGCCTCGACGTAGGCGGTGATAGCGGCGCTGAACGGAATCGGGAAAATGATATACTGCAGGGTGATCCGGTCGGGTCCGAAGACTGGCCGCGCCGGGGGCGTCTTGAGGCCGTGGGCGGTGCAGTCGACGTGCACATGCTGTGGGTCGGTGGGCACGGTCCCATCGTCGAGCACGATACGGTCGGAAGAAAGACGCTGGACGTGTCCCTTGCGGATGACGTTGCGGATCCGGTGCAGGTCATCGCGTTCGTCCTTGCTGAGGATCGCCCCGCGCCAGGTTTCGGGTTCGATCTCGGGATCGAGCGGGACGGCCACCCCGCTGGCCTCGAGCCGCCGGAAAAAGTCGGGGACGTCTTCGGCATTCGCGGCGGCTTCCATCCACAGCGAAATCCACTCCATTAACGACGGCACCAGCTCCAGCGTTTGCATGTGGCGCCGTTGGTGGATCCATGGGTCGCGTGGTCGAATCCACCGGATCTCCGCCGGTGGAACACCGTGGTCGAGCAGCCATCCGCAGGTGTCCATGGCCGTCTTCCCCGCCCCGATGACGGTGAACCCGTCGGCTGGATCGGTGAGGTCGACGAGCTCGTTGGGGGTGACCAGCCGCACGTCGGCGTCGACGTCGAACGGTGGCGTATGAGTCGCGGGGATGGACGATTCCACGTAGGTGGCGTCGACGACCCGGCGCCGGACCTGCACCTCGGTCGTCTCGCCGGTCAGACGTGACTCGAACCGATGGCGGCCCCCATCGGGACCGATGTAGTTGGACATGCCGAAAAAGCGGACCTGTCCCGAGGCGAGCAGCTCCTCGTCGAGCACGCGGCGGTAGTAGCCGCGGATCTCCGCGCCGGTCGCCCGCTCGTAGAAGCCGGCGTTGGGGCCGACTTCGTCGATCTCGTCGTTGCCGAGCCGTTTCCCGTAGACCGCAGAGGGCTGGTGGAGCCGCACGAACGGGTAGGCGTCGTTCCAGTGGCCTCCTGGATTCGTCCGCCGGTCGACCATCACGACATCGGCGTCGGACTCGTCGATCAGCGTGTCCGTAAACGCCATCCCCGACGCCCCGGCACCCACCACCAGGTAGTCCGTCTCAAGCGTCCTCATGTCGAACCACCGGCGTCGTCAGACGCGCAGCGTGGTCGCTCCCGGAAGAACGCCTATCGATCCGTCTCTTTTCGGTTTCGAACCGATCACTAGCGTCTGTCATCTGACGGGCTACTCTACATGGATCAGTCACATATACTCACTCGATGACCGATCTGCAAGGACTGACCGATCTGCAGGGGTTGAGCGGGAACTGATAGGGATCATCGTAGCCACCCGGAGATCCCGGTGGCCGATACACCGATCCCGTCTCTCGGTCCTGGATTTCGAAATCTATGAACTCTCACGATGATCCCTATGATAGTGCGGGGCGATAGAATCGTGAAGAGTACGGGCCCCCAATCCAGGCAGCCGAATATCCCATCAAGCGGCCAAATGCCTTCTCGAGCGGCCAAACACTCCATTGGGATCTGCTAGAACACGTGGCGGTAACCACGCAGGGCTACTGAACGGCTCGTTCGGCGTAGTTCTGTAGAGATAAACGAACTCGATCTGCTGGTTCCATGCTCTGCGTCGGTCACGTCGGTTCCGGCAGCAATCGGGGGAGTCGGTTAGGCTCTGGTGCATACACGGCGCAGATCGGTCACGCCTGATTCGTCACCCAGTGGGCCGCTTTCACCGTCTGCAAATCTCGCAGTAGTTGCTGTCATGTAACTGCCGAGAATAGGGAGCCACCGGGGAACGCGGGCATGACTGAAACGACACCACCGGATGAAGCGACTGAAATGGAAACCGTCACGTCGGCAGATGGGACCGAGATCGCGTTCTCACGGGCGGGCAGCGGGCCACCGCTCGTGCTCGTCCATGGCGCGACTCTCGATCACAGGATGTGGAACCTCTCCGGTGTCCGATCCACTCTCGCAGCGGAGGCCACGGTCTACGCAATCGACCGACGTGGGCGTGGCGAAAGCGGCGACGCCGCGGAGTACGAACCGGAACGGGAGTTCGATGACATCGCCACGGTCGTCGACTCGATCGACGACCCGGTCACCCTGCTCGGTCATTCGGCCGGTGCGTTCTACACGGTCGAGGCGGCCCTCCGTTCCGACGACCTCGCCGGGCTCGTCTTATACGAGCCTGCGATGCCGGTCAACGGGTACCAGATCGGTACCGACGAGACGCGAGCCGAGATCGGGTCGCTTCTGGAAGCGGGGGAAACCGAAGGGGCGTACCTGCTCTTGTTGGAGGAGATCGCTGAGTGGACGCCGGAGGAGGTGGACGTGGTTCGTTCGACACCGATGTGGCAAGAGCACGTGGAGCGGTACCCGACGCTGCTCCCGAAGTACGCGATGATCCCCGAGTACGAGTTCGACGCCGAGCGGTTCGCGACCCTTACCACACCGACGTTGCTGTTGACCGGGAACGAGAACCCCCACTGGGGACACGAAACGACCGAAGCACTCGACTCCGCGCTCCCGAACAGCCGTGTGGTTACGTTCGATGGATACGGACACGCTGCGATGCTCACCGCGCCGGATCGCTTCACCGACGAGGTGCTCGCTTTCGTTCGTGAGACGCACTGACAGATCAGCGACCACCTCCGGCGGTCTGGGGGCGTGATTAGTGGGCCGATCTACTGATCCGATGATTCGTTCTAGATCCTTCGAAACGGAGGACGTGGTTTTGCTGACTACACCCTCTGAGTCGGTCACGTCGTTTTTGACAGAAATCGGGTATTTCAATCGGTGTGTGCTGAACTCACGGCGCGTATCGCTCACGTCTTCTCTCGAATTACGTCCCTCTTGTTCACCGTCTGCAGATTTTTCAGCAGATGACGCTATGTTGGTAGATAACAAAGAGAATGGGGGTGAGCCAGTCTATGGCAGAACCCTCAACACACGAAACGAACAAAGAGATCGTCTCACGCTGGTGGTCCGAGTACTGGGGCGAGTTGAATCCCGACATCGTCGACGAGCTCGCCACAGACGACATCCGGTGGTACTACCCGCTGGCCGGTGAAGTGCGAGGGCGTGAGGAAGTCAAGAAACGCATTATTGGATATAAAGAGCGGTTCCCGGAAGGAGGGTTTGAGCTAACCGACGAGCTGATCGCTGAGGGCGACCGCGTGGTCGCACTCTGGGAGGGAGGGGGAACGCACACCGGCCGCTCTTGGGAGCTACCACTAGGCAGCCTCCCAGAGGCTTCCGGCGAGAAGGCACAGTATACCGGCACGACAGTATTCACTCTACAAGACGGTAGAATCACCGAAGAGTACGGGCAGGCTGACTATCTCGGGGTGATGCAACAACTCGGCCTCATTGAACCACAGACCGACTAGTACTGTCCATTCTCGTTTACGTTGATGACGGCGAATTGGGAGACGACAAGAGTATCGAATACATCCTGCTGATCTATATCTCGAATGCGTTCTCTAGCGAGTTCTAGACAGCCTGGGCGAGCCGTGCGAGATACACAGCGCGTATCCACCAGGCCGGCCCAAGTATCCCACGTCCACCGGCGTTCGCAGTCCACGGATCCGTCATAGAGTCACATTTCACAGCATCGGCGCTCCCTCAACAGCGGTACCTGTCGGGACCTGAGTTGCCGTGCATCAGAGCTTCCCCCATAATAAACCATCAAATGGTATTTAATGGTATTTGAAGACAGGCTTATACGTGCGTGGCTCCTCTGTTTGACTACAATGAGCCAAACCAACTCTCCCGTCAGTGCCGTATTCGACCTCCAACGAAACGCAATCGAACAGACACACGAAGCCGTCAAGCGCGGGCTCGACACCCAGCAGGAACTCGGCGAGGTTTTCATTGACTTCGGCCCCGCAAAGCAGGTAAACGAGCGCTACTACGACGCAATCCGTACGGTCGTCGACGTTAACTTCGACACCGTCGAGTCGACGATGCCCGGTCAGCAGGACCTACTCAGTGA
>SKXI01000334.1 GCA_007128515.1 Halococcaceae archaeon
CGAGCGGCCCCATCCGGTTCATCGCCTGCATCTGGTGGCGCATGTCGTTGAGCGTGAAGTTCCCCGAGAGCAGGTCCTCCGGGTCCCAGTCGTCTTCCTCCTCGGTCTCGACCATCGCCCGTTCGACGCGCTCGGCGAGCTGTTTCAGGTCGCCCATTCCCAGGAGCCTCGACATGAAGCCGTTGGGCTCGAACCGCTCGACGTCCTGGACCTCTTCTCCCGTTCCGAGGAATGCGATCGACGCGCCGGTTTCGTTCGCCGCGGTGAGCGCCCCGCCACCCTTCGCCGTCCCGTCGAGTTTGGTGATGACGACGCCGTCGATCCCGATCGACTCGTCGAACTGCCGGGCCTGGTCCTTCGCGCCCTGACCGATCGCCGCGTCCAGCACGAGCAGGTTCGTGTCCGGATCGACGACCCGCTCGATCTCCTCGATCTCCGCGATCAGGTCCTCCTCGAGCGCGTGTCGACCCGCGGTGTCCACGATGTGGACGTCCGCCTCGGCGGTCTCCTCGAGGCCCCTGCGTGCGATCTCGACCGGGTCGTCGCCGTCGGGTTCGCCGTAGAACTCGACCTCGGCGCGTTCTGCCATCTGCTTCGCCTGGTCGTACGCGCCCGGGCGGAACGTGTCGGTCTGGATCACGGCGGGACGAAGTCCCTTCGTCGAGAACCACCAGGCCATCTTCGCCGCACTCGTCGTCTTCCCCGAGCCCTGCAGCCCCGCGAGCAGGATCGTCTGCTCTTCGAGGGGCAGGTCGGTGCTCTCGCCGATCAGTGCGACGAGTTCCTCGTAGACGATCCGGAGCACGTGATCCCGGGCGGTCGTCCCACCCGGTGGCTCCTCTTCGAGCGCGCGGGTCTTGATCGAGTCCGACAGCTCCATCACGAGCGAGACGTCGACGTCGGCCGCCAGGAGCGAGCGCTGGATCTCCTTGACGATCTCGGCGACGTCCTCCTCGCTGAGCCGTGACTTCCCGCGGAGCCGATCGAGCGTTCCCCTGAGGGAGCTTCCGAGATCGTCGAGTACCATTTGGGCGGGATAGGCGACCCGGTCGGGTAAGCCTTTCTCGCCCCCGAACGCTCATGGTTTCGCGTGGTGTGTGGTAGCTATGGTCGAGTTCCGGAACACCGAAGAGCCCGACGCCGACTGGTGGTCGGTGGTCTGGCCCGATCCCGGCGAGACCCTGCGGACGCTCGGAGCGGGAGACCACGCTTCGTTCCTCGACCTCTGCTGTGGCACGGGCCGGTTCACGCTCGCTGCGCCCGCGCTCGTCGAGGGTCCGGTCTACGGCTACGACCTCGACACCGCGGCCCTGGAGGAGCTCTCGGAGCGGGCGGCCGACGAAGGGGTAGCGATCGAGACGATCGAAGGCGACGCGATGGCCGTCTCCGATCTCGCAGAGCCGGTGGAGTACGTCCTCTTCGCGAACACGCTCCACGGCGTCCCCGAGAAGACGCTGCTCGCCGAACGGGTCCGCGAGGCGATCACGCCGGGCGGGCGGTTCGTCGTGATCAACTGGATCGACGCGAGCCCGGAGGAGACGCCGGTCCTCGGGGAGCCGCGCGGCCCGCCCGAGGAGCTCCGGATGGCCCCCGACGAGACCGTCGCGGCGGTCGAACCCGCCGGCTTCGAGGCGAGCGAGACCGTCTCGGTCTCGCCACACCACTACGCGGTCGTCTTCGAGCGGGCGGCTCCATCGGAACCGTGATCGATCGACGAGCTCCGGTCGAGGTGCCGAACGGAGCGCGCGACTGCAGCAGGAATCCATGGCAGTAGAGCAGCTGAATCGGTCACTACCGTAGACTCAGTGGCTACTCGAACGCGATATCTAACGTACTGACGTGCTCTCGGGCGGTTCGTACGTGCCGAATTCGGGGTGTGTTTCCTCCATCCGGAGGTACACGTACGCTCCAGAGAGGAACATCGCCAGCGCTGTCCCGTAGAACGCTGCCTCGATACACAGGAGATCTACAGCGAGACCGATCAACACGGCTCAGACTGCGTACCCGAGGTCGCGCCACAGTCGGTAGACACCGAGGCCGGTCGAACGCCACAGCGGGTGGGCAGCATCACTCGCAACCGAAATCAGATTCGGATAGTGTAACGCCATGCCAACGCCAGCGATTCCCGAAAGGACGACCCAGGCGTAGTATCCTTCGACGAGGACCACCCCGAAGACGCCCGCGCCGGCGAGAAAGAGCCCAGCAACGATCGGTGGTTTGCGACCGACCCGATCGCCCAGTCGGCCCGTGTACACCTGCAAGAAGTACGCTGCACTGTGCACACCGACCACGACGCCGACCTGAGCGACGTTCAGCCCCTGGGAAACGAGGAACAGGGGGAAGGCTATCCACACGAGCGTGTCGACGAAGTTCTCGATGTGACCTGCCTGCGCAGCAGCGAACAACGTTCGATCGCGGTAGGTTGCACGCTTTACTATCTCGCCGAACGACAGGTCCGATTCGCCCCGGACCGAGCTCCCGTCAGGTTCGGCTGCCGATTCCGCCCGTGCGTACGGACGTGTTTCTTCGATGAACAGCACCGCGATCAGCGTTGCGAGGATGACGACTAACGAAAGGAAGTAGAACGGCTCCGGCCGGAGGCTGTAGGAAGCAGCGATAACGCCGGTTAGCCACGCACCGATAGCAACGCCGGTATAGCCGAACGCCTCGTCGATCCCGGCGGCCAGACCGCGTTCGGTCGGTCCAGCCAGTTCGATCTTCGAGGTCATACTCATGCTCCAAGCGACGCCCTGGTTGACGCCGAGCAAGACATTGCCGGCGGTCACCCACCACCAGTTCGGCGCGAAGATCAGAATGAACGGGATGGGCAACGCTGCCACCCACCCAAACACGAGTATCGGCTTGCGGCCGTAGGCATCGGCCCACTTTCCCGAATACAGGTCGAGAACGACCTTGACGATGCCGAAGCTCACGACGAACGATCCGATGACGAGGAACGACGTGACGCCGAAGCTCTCCTCGCCCATGACGGGTACGACGTTCCGTTCGGCTCCCATCGTGAGTCCGACCGCGAAGACCGTCACGATCTGGAGCAGGAACTGTCGCCAGTTTCGTCGGATTCCCTGGACGTGTTTCGGCTTCATTCGTAGGTACTGATGGTCGAATGTCCCCGTCTACGAGCGTCGGCGACTCTCTTCCCGAAGGAGTAGCCGTATCGACCGTCCCGCCACCCCGGTTTCGTCTCGTATCGGCTCTGGAGTGGAGCGACGGTCGTGCAGGTGGGCGACTGCTGACTCATAGGGATCATCGTAGCCAGCCGCATCTCTCATAGTGATTGTTGCGAGTCATTCCGGTATCGACCGCCCGATGTCGGGCGATCGAACCGGTAAACAGTCGCAACAATCACTATCAGGCGTACACACCACCGGTGTCGTTCGATTCGGGGGTCGAGGAACGATGAGTTTCTCCGATGATCCCTATCACTCACCACGTGGTGAGAGACCGGATTTCTCTCCGACCGTGGTACGCCTGGAATGTCGACTACTCGCCGAGGTACGCGCTGTGACCGTGGGGATCACGCGCCGTCCTCTCAGGATGAGGAACCCGGTCAGGATGACCACGCTCGCCGTTGCAACCGGATATGACATCGCCAACAGACCTGCGGCGAGTATCCCGATGTAGGCCAGCATGCCGCCTGTCGTTCGCTGTGGTGCGTGTTTCGGGTCGTGGATTCTCGGTTTTGCTCCCATCACGGATCGTACAACGGTCTATAGGACCGTTGGCGTGACTCCCAATCTACGCGGTGGATTTATATACCCGCCCCGAAGGAATCGGACGGGTCGCTCCAGGGACGAATCCGAGATGCGTCTCAGCTCGCCTGATATACCGTCGGACAGAACGGTTGATAGATCCGACGGAGTCGGTCCCGACGCGACCCCTCAAAGCCTCCGTCCGACGGTATAACCCGAGGGGTGTTTCGCCATAACCGTGATCGGTGTCGATTCGCCGTGACCGTCACGTGATGTCGGCCCGGTCGAACGCTCGAAGTCCGACGGTCACCGGGACGACGAGCCAGACGACGAGAACCAGCACCGCGATCTCGGGCTGGACGTACCACGGGAGGCTCGCGGGCTGCGGGAGGGCCATGTCGGCGGTGACCTGCGAAGGGAACACTCCGAGAATCGACAGGAGGTACGCCCTCGTCGGGTTCGTGACGATCCCGAGGAACTCAATCGCGCCCTCACTGACGCCGAGATCGAGGAGGCCGTTGAGGACGTAGTCGATGCCCGCTATCCCCGACACGTCGTCGTTCAACGTCATCAGGTTGGTCACGACGTAGAACCCGAAAGCGCCGAGCATCGCCCGCGAACGTGACTCCGCGAGCGCGGAAACACCGATCGCGACGGCGACATACGCGAGCGCATACAGAACGGTGAGTGTGGCGATGCCCGCGAAGATCCGAGGATCGAATGGACCGAACCAGAGGCGCGCGAGGATCGCGGAGACGGCGAAGCCAGCGAACAACGAGACGGCCACGATCGCCCCCCGCGAGACGTACTTCCCGAGCACGACCTCGCGGCGCGTGACCGGCATCGACAGCAGGTGCCGGATGCTACCGGACTCTCGTTCACCGGCGATGGCGAGATAGGCGGCGACCAGTGCAATCGCCGGGACGAACACGCCCCCGACGAACGCCATGCCCCAGAGCGCCTCGATCGTCGCCGACGTATGGTCGGACCCGGTCACGCGTACGTGGGCGAAAAACAGCACGAGTAGCAGCGCGTAGTGGACGCCCACGATCCAGACGAGTTTCGACCGCCGGACGTCGAGAACGTCCTTGTAGACGACGGCACGAACGCTCATGCTCGAACCTCCTCGGGATCGCGGGATCGTCTCCCATCGGTCGACATCCCGTTCTGTCCGTCTGGCTGCCCGTTCGTCCGTGCACACGACTGCTCCGGTTGGCCGTTGGACGTGTATGCGTCGAACAACGGTACGAGCGATCGTTCTTCCGAGACGATGTCCCGGACACGTGTCCGTTCGGCGAGCCAGGTCGCCACCTCGATCTTCGCAGCCGAGTCGCGAACACCGACCTCGACGATCGACGGATCGGATTCGGACGTTTCACCACCGTCGGCCGGATCGATCGAGATCGTTTCGACGCCATCGACCGACTCCAGGGTGACGAGGTTCGGTACGGTCGTCACCTCGAACCGGATCGATTCGGTGATGCCACGGGTCCCGCGCAGCTCGGCTGGTGTACCTGTCGCGACGAGCTTCCCCTCGTTCAGGATACCGATCCGGTCGGCCACCGCTTCGACTTCGCCGAGCACGTGACTGGAGAAGAAGACGGTTCGCCCGTCGGCTGCCTCCTCCCGGACGATTTCGCGGAACTCCCGGATACCAGCCGGGTCGAGTCCCGAAGACGGCTCGTCGAGGACCAACAGTTCCGGATCTCCGACCAGCGCCATCGCCAGTGCCAGTCGCCGTCTCATCCCCTTCGAGTATCCGCTCACCCGCCTATCGGCATCATCGCTCGCGAGTCCGACGCGGTCTAACAGCGCGGGCACGTCCGTTTCGCCGCCGTTAGCGCGAGCGATCCACGTCACGTGCTCCCGACCGGTCAGTCGCTCGTACAGGCTGGCACCCTCGGGAACGATCCCGGTGTGTTGACGGATCGCGGTCGTCTCGGTCCGGGAGTCGTACCCCAGCACGGTCGCGGAGCCAGCGGTCGGCCGGACGAAGTCGAGTAGCAGGTTGATCACCGTCGACTTTCCGGCGCCGTTGGGCCCGAGGAAGCCGAACACCTCGCCACGCTCGACGTGCAGGTCGAGATCGTCGACAGCCACCACGTCGTCGTATCGCTTGGTGAGTCCAGTCGTCCTGATAGCGCTCATTACGGTCGTCGGTACCGTCGACGACCCCGAATTTCTTGTTTCGGATATACTGGGTAGATTTAAAACCCGGGCTGATCTCTGCGGGATGGATTTCCGACCCGGAAGATCCAGGGCCGTGTCTTTCAGATCTTCGTGGCTCGAGAGGGCACGAACAAACGCACCCACTAGGCGAGGAGCCACGGCGACGGGCCTGCCCGCTGTGGACCGGTATATGAGGGGCTTCCCCTTCGAGAACAGGAACGGGACTGATACCGTCGGCTGTAACCATGTGGAGATTCTCTCCACCCCGTACTGGCGAGAATCTTCAACGACTTACAGCCGACGGTATGACCCACAGCAAGCGGACCCCGGAGCGACGTCGGAGCGTTGGCTGTCGGGAGTCGATCGATGCTACCGGCGGTTCCAACACCGTACGGCCAGTAACCCCTCCGGACTCCTTTCGTCCGAGATGGGCGTGAAACCTCAGGTGTTGCTTTTGGCCCTCGTCCGAATGGCCGAAGCGATCGGCAACTCGTTTCTCATCGTCGTCCTCCCCCTGTTCATCGCCAGCGACTTCGTCACTGGCGGGTCGTTCGGCCTGGCAGAGGTCACCGTCACAGGGATCGTCCTCGCGTTGTTCGGGTTCGTCAACAGTCCGCTGCAACCGATCACCGGCGGCTTGTCGGACCGAACCGGTCGACGGAAGGTCTTCCTCCTCGCGGGCCTCGGGTTGCTCAGCGTGTCGAGTCTCGCGTACGCGATCGTATCCGCATACTGGCACCTCGTCGGGTTGCGCGTGGTGCAAGGCGTCGCCGGAGCACTCGTCGTCCCGACGTCGGTCGCGCTCGTCAACGATTTGGCAACGGATGACGACCGCGGTGGGAACATGGGTGTCTACAACGCGTTCAGACTCATCGGGTTCGGTGTCGGTCCGATCGGTGCTGGGCTCGTGCTCGTCGCTAGTCCGTACTCGGTCGGCGTCGGTACTCTCGGCGTCAGTGTCACTGGATTCGAGGCGGCGTTTTCGTTCGCAGCCACGGCCGGACTGGTCGGGTTGCTGCTCGTCCTGCTATTCGTCTGTGATCCGGAGATCGGCTCGAACGACGCGGGATCCGACACTGGTGGCTTCGCCGTCTTCGATCGGACCGGCAGGAACCTCTTCGATCCGGTCTTCGCGCTCGGCGTCGTGTCGTTTCTGATGGCCGTCGGGATCGCGCTGTTCGCCACGCTGGGCGATATCATCAATACGCGCCTCGGGCAGGGAGCACGGATGTTCGGGCTGCAGTTCGCGGCGTTCGTCTTCGCCCACATCGTCCTGCAAGCGCCGATCGGACGCGCGACCGACTTCTACGGTCGAAGGTGTTCCTCGTCGCAGGCGCGGTGCTCCTCGTCCCGACGACTGCCGTTCAGGGGGTTGTTCTCGATCCGTGGCTGATGGTCGCCGCTCGCTTCGCACAGGGCGTCGCCGGAGCGATGGTCTTCACGCCAGCGCTCGCACTGGCGGGTGACCTCGCGCCCGAAGGTGGATCGGGGTCGACCTTCTCCGTCCTGACGATGGCGTTCGGGATCGGTATCGCCGTTGGCCCGTTACTGTCCGGACTCCTCGTCGGATTCGGGTTTCGGGTCCCGTTCGTCGTCGGTTCGGCACTCGCGACCGTCGGCGTTGCGGTCGCCACTACCCAGGTCCAAGAGGTATCGTCGTCACACCAAAGGAGGATAGCCCCCGAGTAGCAAACCGATCGCTCACAACTCGAGCGTGTAGATCGACGTCGGGTACGGTTCGCCCCCGATTTCGAACTCGGACGAGCCCGTTCGTTCGAATCCGTGTGAACGATAGAACCGACGGCCAACTTCGTTTCCGTCCAACATTTCGAGTCGGACTCGTTCGATCGGTTCGGGGAGGAGAGCGAGCCCCTGTTCGAGTAGTTCCGTTCCGATCCCGCTCCGCCAGTACTCCGGCTCGACGTAGATCTCTTTGAGTCCGGTTTCCCCCTCGTCGACGAACGACTTCGTATCGTCACCCCACCGGAAATAACAGAACCCTCGCACTGTTTCTGTGTCGTCCTCCGCGACGAGGATCCGCTCCCGGTCATCGCGGAGTCGATCGAACGCCTCTCGTACGTGTTCGTCGGTCGGCTCGGGGTCCATCCGAGCGAGCGCTTCGTCGGGAAGGATCTCTGCGTATGCCTCGCGCCATGCTTCCGCGTTGATCCGGATGAGAGCACGTGCATCCTCGACCCCGTCCAGATGACGTATTCTCATGGAAACACTCCGGTCGTCTGCGGACTAGTACGTTGGGACATGTTAGGGATCTGTATAGTCGGGGTCTTCCATCTCGGTAATATAAGAACACCCCATCGGTTGGGAGCAATCGTCTCGCCGGTAGCACGCGTGGGCTATCGGTGGAGGCAAATGCATGTCCGAATCTGGCGCTGAACGAAGCGATCGAGATCCAGTGGGTGAAACAGGTGATAGCTGCTCGAAGGACGAACGGCACTCGGGATCCGATCGATGGACGAAACGTGTCTGGGCGGCCGGATCGTACGAGGAGATCGCCCCGAACTACGCCTCGATGGGTGGCCACCTCGTCGAGCGAACTGACGTCGGGTCCGATGACGAAGTCCTCGATGTCGGCTGTGGCACCGGTACCGTCGCTCTCACCGCTGCTCGACGTGATGCTCGCGTGACCGGCGTGGATATCCAACCCGAGCTGGTAGAACGTGCCCGAACGAATGCCGATATGGCCGGTATCGACGTCTCTTGGCGAGGCGGTGATGCAACGGCCCTCCCGTTCGAGACGAACGCATTCGACCTCACGCTCTCCAATCTCGGGCACATGTACGGTGATCCCCCCGACGCTGCGGCGCGGGAACTGCTCCGGGTCACCCGGCCCGGTGGTCGGATCGGCTTCACCTCGTGGACGCCGACTAGCCTCTATCCGGCGATGGCGGGCGTGGTCATGA
>SKXI01000182.1 GCA_007128515.1 Halococcaceae archaeon
GTCCGACTCCACCGGTGGAGTCGACGGCAGCGTTCTTACCCCTCGCCGTGAACGGGTCCGCATGGCGACGCTCGGATTCATCGGACTCGGACGGATGGGCGGCTCGATGGCGGAACACCTCGTGCGTGCCGGCGAGGACGTCGTCGTCTACGATCGAAGGCACGCGCCGATCGAGGCGATGGAGTCAGTGGGTGCGACGGGCGTCGAGTCGGCGGCGGCCGTCGGCGAGCGCGCGGACGTGGTCTTCCTCTCGCTTCCCGGGCCGGAGGCGGTCGAGGCGGTCACCGCCGAACTCGCTGGGACCCTCGAACGGGGATCGGTCGTCGTGGACACGACGACGTCGACGCCGGCGACGACGCGATCGGTCGCGGACTCCCTTTCGGAACGAGGGGTGTCGGTCCTCGGGGCGCCGGTCAGCGGCGGGACCTACGGCGCGGAGGCGGGGACGCTCACGGTCATGGTGGGTGGCGACCGCGAGACGTTCGAGCGCTGTGAGCCGTCCCTCGATTCGTTCGCGGCGAACGTCTTTCACGTCGGCGAGGACCCCGGACACGGCCACGCGGTGAAACTGCTCAACAACTACCTCTCGTTCGCCGCCATGGTCGCGACGTCGGAGGCGGTCGTCCTCGGCGAGCGGGTCGGCCTCGATATCGGGACGATCTGCGAGATACTCTCCGTCAGCACCGGCCGCAACTCCGCCACGGAGGAGAAGTTCCCCGACTACGTCGCCGAGGGCGAGGAGGTCGGCTTCTCGCTCTCGCTGATGGGAAAGGACATGGCGCTGCTCGAACGGTTCGGCGACGAGAACCGGGTCCCGCTGTTGTTCGCCGGCGTCGTCGCGAGTCAGATCGAGTACACGAGGGCGAGATACGGGGAGTCGGGCGACATGACCGACGTCTACGACTACCTCCGGTCGGCGATGACGGGCACGGACGACCCGGTTTCGAGGGACGGATCGAGGGTGGATTGATAACGTCTCACCCTGTGGTCGAACCCATGTACCACGTCCTGGTTCCGATCGACGACGACGAGACGCGGGTCCGCTCGCAGGCGGAGGCGGTCCTCGGCCTCGCGGCGGCGACCGACGTCCGTGCGGAGGTGCTGCACGTCTACGAGGAGATCGACACGCCGGCCGACGAGGCGGGGTCGTCGACCATCGAGGAGATCAACCGGAACCTAGACCGGATCCAGGGGCTGCCCGACACCGCCGACCTGCTCGTGGAGCTGCTCCGCGAGGCGGGCGTCGAGACGGCCGTTCACGACGGCACCGGCGATCCCGAGGAGGCGATCCACGCGGTCGCGACCGAGTTCGACGTCGACGCGATCGTTCTCGGCGCACGCCGACGCTCGCCCGTCGGGAAGGCGATCTTCGGCAGCGTCACGCAGGCGGTCATCCTCGAGACCGACCGGCCGGTGATGGTGTCGCCGCCATGACCGGACCTGCCACCCCAGCCGAGTTCACGGGACGGCGCGCGCTCGTGACGGCGGCGAGCAAGGGTCTCGGTCGCGCCGTCGCCTGCGAACTGGTCGACCGCGGTGCCACGGTCGCGATCCTCTCGCGCTCGCGGGAGAACCTCGAGGCCGCCAGGGAGTTCGTCGTCGAGGAGACGGGCGCGGACGAGGAGGCCCTCGTCCTCGCGTCCGCCGACCTCCACCGACCGGCGGAGACCCGTGGGGCGATCGAGGACGCGATCGACGACCTGGGCGGGCTCGACGTCCTCGTGACGAACCACGGCGGCCCGCCGGTCCAGTCGATCGCGGAGACGAGCATCGAGGAGTTCGACGAGGCGTACGCGGGCGTGCTCCGTGGGACGTTCGTGGTACTCAAGGCCGCGCTTCCCGCGGTCGCCGACGGCGGCGGATCCGTCGTGAACGTCGTCTCGGCCACGGTTCGCGAACCGGTCCCGGGTGACGTCCTCCAGAACGCGTTCCGGCCGGGGATCTACGCCGTCTCGAAGGCGCTCTCGCGGGAGTACGGCCCCGAGGTGCGGGTGAACTGCGTCTGTCCACGGGGGATCGTGACCGAGCGCCTCGAGTACAAGATCGAACTGCTCGCCGACCGGGAGGGGATCAGCGTCGAGGAGGCCCGTCAGCGTCGCGCGGAGGAGCTCGCGACCGACGACCTCGGGACGCCCGAGGGGTTCGCGAAGGCGGTCGCGTTCCTCGCGAGCGAGGACGCCGACTTCGTCACGGGCACGCTCGTCCCGGTCGACGGCGGCTGGTCACGGGGGGCGTTTTAGATGGTCGACACGCTCGCCGCGTTCTGTGCCGACGCCGGGGGTCCGCCAGCGGAGGCCGTCGATCACCTCGAACGCCACCTGCTGGACTGGATCGGACTCGTCGTCGGCGGGCGAACCGTGGCGACCTCCTCGGGGAGCGTTCTCGAGGCTGTCGAGGGGCTCGCGGGTCGGCGTGCTCCACGGGTGCCGACCGGGGAGCGCCTCGCCGCCGATCGGGCCGCCCTCCTCGCCGGGACGTTCGCCCACAGCCTCGACTTCGACGACACCCACCGGGAGTCCTCGCTCCATCCCGGCGCGCCGACCATCGCCGCCGCCCTCCCCGTCGCCCGCGAGACCGACGCGACGGGCGAGGAGCTGTTGACCGCTATCTCGCTGGGCTACGACGTCACCTGCGCGCTCGGCCGCGCGGTGAACCCGGACGCCCACTACGCCCGCGGCTTTCACCTCACCGCCACCTGCGGGACGTTCGGCGCGACCGCTGCGGCGGGTTTCCTCCGCGGGTTCGACGAGGCGACGTTCGAGGCGGCGTTCGGGGTCAACGGCAGCCAGGCCGCGGGGTCGCTGCAGTTCCTCGAGAACGGCGCGTGGAACAAGCGGCTGCACCCCGGACTCTGTGCACACCGGGCGGTGCTGGCGACGGAACTCGCCGACGCCGGGTTTCGAGGCTCCGCGGCACCGATCGAGGGGACGTTCGGCTTCCTCCACGGCTACACCGACGGGCCGAATCCGGGGGAACTCCGGGGTATCGAGCCCGGCGCGGCGGCGCTCGAGACCGCGCTGAAGCCCTATCCCTGCTGCCGGTACATGCACCCGGCGATCGACGCGTTGCTGGAGATCGGGACGGAGGTCGAACGGGAGACGATCGAATCGGTCAGGATCGACCTCCCCGGACCGGGCGTCCGGCTGACCGGCGAGCCGATCGACGCAAAACGAGGGCCCGAGAACTTCGTCGACTGCCAGTTCTCCATGCCGTTCGCCGGCGCGCTCGCGCTCTGGGCGGGCGAGGCCGGCCTTCGCGCGTTCCTCGACGCCCAGGAACGCCTCGACGACCCGGCACTCCGACGGCTGATGGACCGGGTCGAGGTCGTCTCGACCGACCGGACGAACGACCCGTTCCCGGGACGGTGGACCGCTCACGTGACCGTCGAGGCCGACGGCACACACGAGCGGTTCGTCGAGTACGCCCTCGGCGAGCCCGAGAAGCCGATGGACTGGGCTGCGGTCGAGGGGAAGTTCCACGAACTGACCCGTGCGGGGGGCCTCGAGCGAGACATTTCGGAGTCGATCGTCGAGACGGTCGGCGGCCTTCGCGACGGGCACTCGGACGAGCTGTTCGCCACCCTCGGCGCCCCGGAGTAGGCCTTCCGAGGTCGTCGTCGCCCGGGGAGTGAGCGGCCGTCGCTCGCCGTTCTACCGGCTCCAACACGTTCATTACCCGTGTTACCGATCACCTCACAATGGCGCACTCCTGGCGAGACACGACGACGCTCTCGGGGGAACAGCGGCTGGTGCGAAGCAGTATTCGAGACCTCTGTGCGGACTTCGACGCGGAGTACTGGCGCGCGCACGACGAGGCCGAGGAGTATCCCGAGGAGTTCGTCGACGCGCTCGCCGACCACGGCTGGCTGGGTATCCTGATCCCCGAGGAGTACGGGGGCGCGGGGATGGGCACCCCGGAGGTCGTCGTGATGATGGAGGAGATCGCCGCCAGCGGGGGCGGGTTCAGCGCGGCCCAGGCCATCCACGGCGGGATCTACAACAGCGTTCCCCTCGTGAAGTACGCGAGCGAGGAGCTGAAAGCCGACCTCCTCCCCCGAGTCGCTCGCGGCGAGGCGTCGATCCAGTCGTTCGGGCTCACCGAGCCGAACGCCGGCTCGAACTCGACGGCGATGGAGACGACCGCCGAGCGCGTCGAGCGTGCCGACGGGGACGCGGAGTACGTGATCGACGGACAGAAGATCTGGATCTCGCGGGTCGATCGGAGCGACTACCTGGTCCTGATGGCGCGGACGACCCCCAGAGAGGAGGTCGAGAAACGGACCCGCGGGATCTCGATGTTCCTCGTCGACATAGAGGACGCCTACGAGCAAGAGGCCCTCGAGATCGAAGCGATCCCGAAGACGGTCAGCGGGTTCGTCCACTCCTACGAGATGTGGTTCTCGGGGCTCAGCGTCCCGGAAGGGAACCTGATCGGCGAGGAGGGCCGCGGGTTCTACCAGGTGCTCGACGGGCTGAACGAGGAACGGCTCGTGATCGCCGCCGAGTGTATCGGCCTCGGCGAGACCGCCTTAGAGAGCGCGATCGAGTACGCGAACGAGCGGGAGGTCTTCGACAGGAAAATCGGCGCGAACCAGGCGATCCAGCACCCGATCGCGGAGGCGTACGCGCAGGTGCTCGCGGCGAAGCAGCTCGTCTACAGCGGGGCGGAGGAGCTCGACGACGCCGAGCGCAGGGAGGCCGGAGCGATCGCGAACGTCGCGAAGTACCTCGCGGCGGAGGCGTGTTTCGCGGCCGCCGACGCGGCGGTCCAGACCCACGGCGGCTTCGGCGTCGCCCGCGAGTACGACGTCGAGCGCTACTTCCGGGAGGCGAGGCTGACGAGGATCGTCCCGATCAGCCAGCAGCTCGCGCTCAACTACCTCGGCGAGACCGTCCTCGGGCTCCCGCGGTCGTACTGAGTGACGACCCGACGGAGCGGACGACCGATCGACGCGAACACCACGACACACCCACGACACGCGAACATGACCGACGACACCAACGACACCGACACGACCGACGCAGAACCGACGGCGGTGAGAACCGACGCAGGGGACGGGACGGAGGAACCGAGCGACGGAGAGACGCGGCTGGTCGCCGGCTGGCAGGGCCGCTACTACGAGGACTTCGCGGTGGGCGACGTCTACAAGCACCCGTTCGGGCGCACGGTGACCGAGACGGACAACGTCTGGTTCACGAACGTGACGATGAACCTGAACCCGATGCACTTCAACGAGGCGTACGCACGGGAAACCGAGTTCGGCGAGCGCCTGGTCGACGGGACGTTCGTCATCGCGCTCGCGGTCGGGATGAGCGTGATCGACGTCTCGGTGAACGCGACGGCGAACCTCGGCTACGACGATATCAGACACCACGCGCCGGTCTATCACGGCGACACGATCTTCGCCGAGAGCGAGGTGCTCGAGAAACGCGAGAGCTCGTCGAGAGACCACGTCGGGATCGTCACGACCGAGCTGCGGGCGTACAACCAGGACGGGACGAAGGTGCTCTCGCTCGAACGGACGCCGATGGTTCTCAAACGCGAGCACGCGCAGCCCTCGGCGGCGAGGCCGCCGGGCTGGCCGGCGGGCATCGGCACCCAGCCGGGTGAGGAGTAGATGGGAGTCGGCGACGGGCCGGTGGAGGCACCCGAGGGAGAGCGGATCGCGGACGGACTCACGGTCGTCGATCCGGCGGAGGCGGCCGCCGAGGTCGGCCCCGAGGAGACGGTGCTCGTGAGCGGGTTCGGCGGCGTCGGCTACCCGAAGGCGGTGCCGGAGGCGCTCGCGGCGGACGGTCGCGCGAAGGCGCTGACCGTGGTGAGCGGCGGCGGCGTCGGCGACGAGATCGACACCCAGCTCTTCGAATCGGGATCGATGGCACGTCGCTACCCGTTCCAGACGAAACCCGCGTCCCGGGAGGCGATCAATTCGGGGACCGTCGGGTTCCACGACCGCCACATCTCGCGGGTCGCCGACGAACTCCGCTACGGCGGGCTGGTCGACGCCGACACCGCGATCGTGGAGGCGGTGTCCGTAGGCGAAGACTGGCTCGTTCCCTCGACGTCGATCGGGAACACGCCGGCGTTCGTCGAGGCCGCCGATCGACTGATCGTCGAGGTGAACGCGGCACAGCCCCGGTCGCTCTCGGCCGTTCACGACGTCTACACCCGAAAGAAGCCACCCCAACGGGAGCCGATCCCGCTCGTCGACCCCGTCGGCCGGATCGGCTCGCCGGAGATCGGGTTCGCCCCGTCGAAACTGGTCGCGGTCGTCGAGACCGACCGACCGGACGACCCCTACACGTTCCGGGAGCCGACGGGGATCGACCGCGAGATCGCCGCCCACCTCGCCTCGTTCCTCTCGGCGGAGATCGAGCGGAACCCGCTGCTCGGCGCGCGCGTCCCGCTCCAGTTCGGCGTCGGGAGCACGGGAAACGCGCTGCTGGAGGCGCTTTCGGCGGTCGAGTTCGGGGACCGCGAGGTGGTCTACTTCGGCGAGGTGATTCAGGATGGACTGCTCGACATGCTCGACGCGGGTGCGCTCGCCGGCGCGAGCGCGACGTCGCTCGCGCTCTCGGCCGACGGACAGGAGCGCTTTTTCGCGTCGATCGAACGCTACGCCGAGGAGGTCGTCCTCCGGCCGGCGGACGTCTCGAACGCCCCGGGGCTGATCGACCGGTTCGGCGTCGTCGGGGTGAACAGCGCGGTCGAGGTCGATCTCTACGGGAACGCGAACGCCACCCACGTCGGCGGGACGCACGTCGTCAACGGGATCGGCGGTGGCGGCGACTTCAACCGAAACTGCCCGATCGGGATCGTCGCGCTCCCCTCGACCGCCGCCGGCGGCGAGATATCGCGGGTCGTCCCGATGGTCCCACACGTCGACCACACCGAACACGACCACTCGGTCGTAGTCACCGAACACGGCGTCGCCGACCTCAGGGGGCTCTCCCCGCGCGAACGGGCGGTGGCGCTGGTCGAGGTGGCCGACCCCGCGTTCCGAGGGGACCTGCGCGCGTACCGAGAGCGTGCGGAACGCGGCGGGGGGAACGTCCCGCACGACCTCGAGACGGCGCTCTCCTGGCACGTCGAGTGGGGCGAGTGATCGGAGGGGATGGCGGGCTGGAAGCGGTACACCGGACTGATCCTGCTCTGGCAGGTCGCCGCGAGCGTCTGTTTCTACGCGATCTACGCCGTGACGCCGTTCGTCCGCGAGGACTTCGGCGTCTCGGCGACGCTCGTCGGCGTCATGCTCACCGCGCTCATGCTCGGCTACACGCTCTGCCTGCTTCCCGTCGGCTCGCTCATCGACGCCTACGGCGAGAAGCGAGCGCTCGTCGTCGGCCTCCTCGGCCTCGGCGTCGCGGTCGCCGTCGTCACCCGTGCCGGCTCCTATTCGGTGCTGCTCGTCTCCGTCCTCGTCCTCGGCGGGTTCTACGCGACGGCGATGCCGGGGACGAACGCGGCGGTGTTCAACGCCATCCCACACGAGCGGCTCAACACCTCGATGGGGATCAAGCAGGTGGGGGTCACCGCCGGCAGCGGGATCGCCGCCCTCGCGGTGCCCTGGTTCGGGGCGACCCGCTTCGGCTGGGAGGTCGCGTTCCTGCTCGCTGCGGCCGTGGCGGGAGTGGTGAGCGTCGTCTTCTGGCTGACCTACGACGCGGGGAGTGAGGGGAGCGGAGAAGGGGCCGATCGCGGTGGGATCCGGGCACACCTCTCCTCGCCGGCGTACGTGCTGCTCACCGCTGCCGGTTTCTTCCTCGGGGCGGGGTTGTTCACCACGACGGGCTACACGATCCTCTACGTCCACGAGTCAGTCGGCGCAAGTGTCGTCTTCGCCGGCGTCGTGCTCGCCGCCGCACAGGTGAGCGGGAGCGCCGGTCGCGTCGTCTTCGGCTGGCTCGCGGATCGGCTCTCGGCCTCGCTCACCGCCGCGACGCTCCGGATCCTCCTCGTCCAGTCGGCCGCCTCGGCGGTGCTCTTCGTCGCGGTGATCCTCGTCGACTCGCCGGCGCTCGCGCTCGTCGCGTTCACGACCCTGGGCCTCTTCGTCCTCGGGTTCACGGGGGTCTACTACTCCTGTATGGGTTCGCTGGTCCCCAGCGAGGAGATGGGGAGCGCGACCGCCGGCGGACAGATCGCGCTCAACGGTGGCGCACTCTGTGCGCCGCCAGCGTTCGGCTTGCTCGTCGACGTCTCGGGGTACGCCGCGGCGTGGACGATGCTCGCCGCCAGCGCCGCGGTCGCGTTCTGTCTCCTGGTCGTCGTGATCCGTCGGGAGGGGACCCGCCACTGATGCTATCGGCGGCTCGTCGTTCGGGATCGTCGTACCCCCAGTGGTACCGAGAGTCTTCACACCGGTACAGCCGACGGTACGAGCGCCGTCGCACGAGCGGCGACGGCGGGACGGATTCGACGGAGAACAGAATGAACGCAATTTTACACGTCCCGGCGTGAAACGGGTGCGGTAAACGGATACGTTTATCACGGTCGTTCGCCATTGAGGTCACGTATGTCCACCGGTAACAGGCCATCAAGGCGAGAGATCCTCAAGGGAGCGGCGACGCTCGGCGTGATCGGCACCGCCGGCTGTCTCGGCGACGAGGACGACGACAGCCACACGATCGCGATCGCCGGGACCGCGAGCGGGAGTTCGACGCAGGCCGCCGCACAGGCGCTCGCCCGCGGCGCCTCCGAACACAGCGACACGTTGACGATCGACGTCCAGGAGACCGAGGGCTGGACGGCGAACCTCTACGAGTTCGACGCGGGGGACTTCAGCAC
>SKXI01000427.1 GCA_007128515.1 Halococcaceae archaeon
CTGTCGACCCAGCGATCCCGCGCGTCGTAGACGTGGTCCGGGTCCAGCTCCTCCTGTGGGGTCTCGGGCTCGCCCCACTGGAAGTAGTTCACGCCGTACGGACAGGCGACCTGGCAGTACCGACAGCCGATACAGACGTCGTAGTCCGTGAGCACGAGGCCGTCCTCGCTTCTGGTGTGTCTGGCCGTCGTCGGACAGACCTTCTCGCATGGGGCGTTCGAGCACATCTGGCACGTGCGTACGAGGAAGTTCTCGCCCGCCTGGCCCTCGTCCTCGTACGTGAAGACGTACATCCAGTTCTCGCCCGGGCCGGTGTCGTTCTCCTGGTGACAGCCGGTGACGCAGGCGAGGCAGCCGTCGCACTTCTCCAGGTCGATCACCATCCCCCACTGGAGGTCCGCTCCGTCCTCGTCGCCGACGCTCGCTCCCGCGTCGTCGGCCCCACCCGCGGCGCCGTCGGCGCTCGCCCAGACCCCGAGCGACGCGGCGCCGGCGACCGCTCCGGATTTCTTCAACACCTCGCGGCGGTCGAGCTCCGCGTCACCGTCGGCGAGGCGTTCGATCGAGGAGACGAACGAGTCGAGCGGACCCTCCCCGTCGACCCCGGTCGCCTCCGCCGTCGGCCGGTCGTCGGTCCCGAACTCCTCGACGACCGCCCCGTGGTGTCGCTCGTGGAACTCGGCCTCGGTCAGCTCACCTGCGACGAGCCGCTGGGCGTCCCGGGCGAGCTCGAGCCCGAGTTCGGTGTCGTACTCCGTCTCCTCCAAGAGCGCCCGCATCCGCGGCTCCCACTCCGGGTCGCCCGGAAGCGGTAGCGGGCTCTCGCCTGGTTCGTCGTCATGATTCATCGGTCGATGAGTCACACCCTACGTTCGACTCGGGACCGCCCGGGAATGAACCGCGGAGCCGGTTACCACCGCGTGGGAACGGGGGCGAACATGTTCGATCGGTTTCTCAGCCGCTGGGAACCGGACGAGGTGGCTTGAAGACGGGAACCCGACGTTCGGGTGATGGCAGATCGACAGACCCGACGATTCGGACGGCGTACGTTCACGATAACGCTCGGAAGCGCGCTCGCGGTCGGCCTCGCCGGCTGCGCGGACGACAACGACGGTCCGGAGCCGGACGACGACGGGGAGGAACCGGCGGACGACGCGGACGACGACGCCGACGTTGACGGGTACGAGATCGACGGCGGCACGGAGATCGTCCTCGACGGCTACTCGACGCACTGGGAGGGCGTCGAGCCGGGCGAGATCGACGGCGAGGAGAACCCGACGCTCGTCCTCGAGGCGGGCGAGGAGTACACGATCGAGTGGGTGAACGCCGACGACGTCCTCCACGACCTCCGGATCTGGGACGACGACGACGAGGTCGTCGACGACCTGATCAGCGACGAGGTCGACGAGGAAGGCGAGAGCGCGACGCTCGAGTTCACCGCGAGCGAGGAGATGACGACCTACGTCTGCAGCTACCACCAGGCACAGCAGGTCGGCGACCTCGTCGTGGAGTGACGGAGCCGAGTACCGGGGCTCGGTTCGGCCGGGGTTCCGGCCGCCCGCCCGCCGGTCGACTCACGAAGGGCCGTCCAGCCACGTGACGCGCCGCGATGGCGACGCCTCGTGCGACCCGATCGGTAGTATCGATCCACCGTTCCGTTTCGAGCCACCTCTCCCCATCGATCCACGTCGCCCCGAGGATCGGGTAGCTCGGTCCGATCTGTCGGCTTCGGCTAGGGATCGGCGTCGTCCTCGAGGACTTGGCGGACGTTCTCGACGAACTCCGCCGCGGTCTTCCGGCCCGAGTCCTCCCACGCGACGCGACCGTCCGCGTCGAAGAGGACGGCCGTCGGGGTCGTCGTCCCGTAGTGGACGAGGAGGTCGGCGGTCGGGTCGCGGGCGAGGGACCACCGGCCGTCGTGGTCGGCCCACCACCCGGCCAGCGCCTCGTCGTCGGCCACCCGCTCGCTCTCGGTGGTGACCGAGACGACCGTCACCCTGTCGCCGACCCGATCGTGGGCCTCCCCGAGGGCTGGCATCTGATCGCGACAGGCCGCGCAGTTCGTCGCGAACAGGTCGACGAGCGTCGGCCGCCCCGTCTCGGGAACGACGAGGGTCCCCTCGTCGCTTCCGGGTGCGTCGACGGTGACGAGCGCGACCGGGTCGTGTCCCGGGTCACGTCGTCCCTCGTCGCCGGAGCCGGCGGTACGACCCCAGTGGGCGACGGAACCGGCCCCCGCGAGCACGCCCAGGCCGGCGACCCACCCGAGAACCTCCCGTCGTCGCATCCTACCTCACCACCCGTCTGACGTCCTCGATGATCGCCGCGGGCCGCGTCTCCTCGCGCCCGTCGACCACGTTCGGGTACGACCGTTCGACGATTCCCCGATCGTTGACCACGAAGAGCATGTAGTAGTGAAGCGGGTGTCCGCCCCCGTGGTCGTGGTCGCCGTCGTCGCTCCCGCGGTGGCCCCCGCCACCCTCGCGAACGTCTCCCCCGTCGTCGGACGCCACCGGGACGCCGAACCGACGGTTCATGAGCGAACGCGCGTGGTCGTTGCTCTCCGGACGAAGGAAGTGGAACCCTCCGGCGTCGAGGTCGACCTCGAACCGTTCGGCGTACTCCCCGAGCGCCTCGGCGTCGTCGGTCTCGGGATCGAACGTCATCGCCAGCAGCGCGAGGTCGTCGCCGTACCCTCGCTCGAGGGCGTCGGCCTGTATCAGCTGGAGGAGCCGGACGAGCGTCCCGCACGCGTCGACACAGGAGGTGTAGACGAACGTCATACAGAACGCTCGTTCGCCCTTCAGCCCCGACAGCGAGAGCTCGTCGCCGTCGATGGGGTCCGGAAGCGAGAACGCCGGGAACTCCTCGCCGTGTGTCGGGTGAATCGGGTCGCCGCGTGGCGCCTCGGGCGGCGAAAGCGCCGTCCGGCCGTCCTCGCCGATCGTGGGGACCGCGTCGAGACAGCCCGCGAGCGTTCCCAGACCGGCCGAGCCCAGCACGCGGAGGTACGAGCGTCTGTTCATATCACCCACCGTTCGGCTCGCTCGGCGCCTCGGTTCCGGACCCCGGGGCCACCGCCCAGAGGACGACGGCCGTGAGGACGAGGAGGCCGATGAGGACCGTTTGCAGCGGCGAGACGTGGACGCCCGCGAACGCCAGCACGGTGCGCGCCTGGACGAGGGCCGGAACCGCGAACGCGAGGACGACGAGCAGCCCGGCCGGGGAGATTCGCATCGAGCTACCACCACCCCGACACGGCCGCTGGCAGGTGGTCGCCGAGGAACGCTACCGACGCCGAGACGGTGGGCTCCAGGCAACCGACGAAGACCGGGAACGGGCTCCCGCCGGGGCCGAAGAGACCGCCCCGATCGACGATCGCAGCGAGCGGGAGCGCGTACGCGAGTACCACCAGCACCACGGCGATCCCGACCCACAGCTTCAGGTTGTCCAGCACCAGCGGCGCGTCCTCGGGACCGGAGAGCGTCTCGGCGTACTCGTTGGCCGGCAGGTCGTCCACGCGGTCGCCGAGCCCGGTCATGACGACGACGACGAGGAACAGGACCAACGAGACGAAGAGGATCGTTCCCCCCAGGACGATCTGGGCGTCGAGTTCGGCCATCGTCCCGAGGGTGGGCTCGATCTCGAAGCCCCGGTACTGTGGCTCGGCGGTCCGCCGCGGGACGCTGTCCAGTCCGCCGCGGTGCATCGCGTTCGACATGAGCACCATGCCGACGAACCAGAGGACGACCTGCGCGAGCGCGACCGACCGGTTCCACAGCCGCTTGCCCGAGACCTGGGGGAGGAACCAGTAGGTGACGGCCATGAACGTGAGCGCGACCGCGGTGCCGACGGTGAGGTGGAAGTGACCGACGATCCAGAACGTGTTGTGCACGAGGTAGTTGATGTTCATGCCGGCGTTGACCATTCCGGAGAAGCCGGCGGCCGCGAACATAACCCCCGCCAGCGCCATCCCGGTGAAGACGGGATCGCGCCACGGCAACGCACGCAGCCAGCCGAAGGTGCCCGTCCCGCCACGCTGACGGGCGCCGTGTTCCATGCTGGCGACGACGGTGAACGCCGTCAGCAGGCTCGGCAACAGCAGGAACATCGTGTTCGTCATCGCGATGAACTTGAATCCCTCTGCGATCCCCGGGTCGAGGTACTGGTGGTGGATGCCGGTCGGGGTCGAGAGGACGAGGAACAGCACGAACACGACCCGTGCGAGCGGGTCGCTGAACAGCTTCCCGCCGGAGACCTTCGGGAGCATGAGATACCACATCATGTAGACCGGCATCAGCCAGAAGTAGACGACCGGGTGGCCGAAGTACCAGAACATCGTCCGCGTGAGCAGCGGGTTCACCTGCTCCCAGATTCCGAGCGACCAGGGGAGCAGGAACACCACCACCGCCAGTGCGACGCCGAGGCTCGAGAGGTACCAGAAACCGAGGGTAGTGAGCACCATGAACGTCGGTAGCGGGATTCGCTCGTCGGGGTTCTCGCGACGCCAGGCCAGATACGATCGGATCCAGTCGAGCCCAGCGAGCCACGTCCCGACGACGAACAGCGCCAGTCCCAGGTAGAACAGCGGGTGGGCCTGCAGGGGCGCGTAGAAGGTGAAGAGGACGCTCGCGCTCATCTCGACCGCGTCGGTGAGGCCGCCGAGGATCGGGATCGCCGCCAGCGCCGTCCCGCCGGCCATCAGGCCGTACCAGGCCCAGGTGAACCGGAGGTCCTCGAGCCCCCGGTCGAGGCTCGTCGTAATCGCCCACGTGAAGATCCCGACGAGGAAGAAGATGGTGAACGTCAGCGCGAGCAGGACGCCGTGTAGCGTGAGGACCGCGTAGTAGTCCGTCGAGTCGATGACCCGCAGCACGTCGGCGCGGTGGAGCACCTGGACGAGCCCCATCAGGCCGCCGATCCCCAGCGCGACGAACGAGCTCCAGAAGGCCGTCCGGACGAGCCGCGCCTCCCCGGGGAACTGGTCGATGTACGTCCGGCCCTCGGAGGCGACCCCCGTCGCCGATCCCGTCTCGGCGCTCACCCGTCGTCACCTCCCGTCGTCCGTCGGTACCCCGCCGCCGGAGGTCCTCCGCTCGTCGCCCGTCGTTCCCTCGCCGTTCGTCGTCTCCCGCCCGTCATTCGTCGTCCTCCAGTTCGAACTCGTCTTCGGGCTGGACCACGAGCAGTCCCTCCATGTCGTGGTGGCCGGGGCCGCAGTACTCGTTGCAGACGATACCGTACTCGCCGGGCTCGTCGACCTCGACGGTCATCGTCGCGACCTCGCCCGGGATCACCATCACGTTCGCGTTCGTGCCGACGACGCTGAAGCTGTGGATGACGTCGCCGCTGGTGATGTAGAACGTCACGGTGCTGTCCTCGGGCACCTCGATCGGATCGGGCTGGAAGACGAACGTCCGCGCGACCGCGTAGACCTCGTACTCGTCATCGCCGACCTGCTCGACGCGCGGGTCGCCGAAGCGGTCGTCCTCGCCCAGCGTATCCGGATCGATGGTCTCCTCGGAGTCGTCGACCATCGCGACGCCGGCCCCGATCGCCCCGTAGGTGACCGACGCGATGAAGAAGACGATCAGCACCATCGCGGCACCGAGCCAGACCTTCTCGTAGGTGTGAACGTTCATAGGAGCGTTCCCACCACCGTCAGGTCGCCGCCGAGGAACTCGACGAAGTAGGTGAACGTCCACAGCACCACCAGGAGGAGGAAGTACAACCCGATCAGCGCGAGCGTCCCGACCGGATCGTACTCATCGTGACCGATCTCCCGCTCTATCGAACTCATGTACGCTCGCGTAATCCGGAGAGCTATTTATATCGGGAGCGGCGTTCCCAGGCGGTGGGATTCGAGCGACCGCTTATGATCGCCGGCTCCGAACGGCCGGCACATGGATCTCGAGGACCTCCCGCCGCGCGCCTTCGCGGCCGTCGGCCTGCTCGCGCTCGTGCCGATCGCCTGGTACGGTCTCAGCCTCTCGCCGACCGCAGCCGCCTTCGCCGCCGTCAACGTCGCGATCGTCATCGCGGCGATCTACGTGGCGATGGGGCAGCTGGCCGGCGCCGACGACGGTCACCACGGCGACGACGGGGAACCGACCGCGTAGTCGATGGTGACGACCGCAGGGATCGGAGTCACGGCGACGAGGGCTCTCGCCCTGTCCCGCGACCACGGCGGTGGGGTGCCGACGGCGCACGTCGACCTGCTGGTCTTCGCGATCGTTGGCCTGCTCGCTGGCGCACACTGCCTGGGCATGTGTGGACCGCTCGTGACCGCCTACGCCGATCGGTTTCGGACCGACGGTGGGCACCGGAAGGAGGGCGAACGCGGGGCCGGGCGTGGTCACCTCACGCTCTACGAGGTGCGCCAGCACGCACTGTTCAACCTGGGCCGGACCGCGAGCTACGCGCTCCTGGGCGGGCTGTTCGCGCTCCTGGGCGGGTTAGTGTTCGTCTCACTCGACGGCGTCACCGCGACGGGCGACGCCGTTCGGGGCGCGGTCGGCATCGCCGTCGGTCTGGCCATCGTCGCCAGCGGCGTTCGGTACCTCCGGGGATCGGCGGGACCCGCCCACGGGATCCCGATCGTCGGCGCGACGTTCGCGTTCGCATCCGGGCTGCTCGCGAGCCGCGTCGACCGGCTCGCCAACTCCCCGGGGATCGTCGGGCTCGGCGCGGTCCACGGGCTCCTCCCCTGTCCGATCATCTACCCGGCGTACCTCTACGCGTTCGCCCTCGGGGACCCGCTCCGGGGCGCGCTCGCGCTCGGCGTTCTGGGCCTCGGGACGATCCCGACGCTGTTCGCCTACGGGACGCTCCTCGGGGGGCTCGGGACGGCGAGCCGTCGTCGCCTCCACCGGGCCCTCGGCGCCGCCTTCCTCGTCCTCGGCTACGTCCCGCTCCAGCACGGCCTGCTGCTCTACGGCGTCCACCTACCGCACCCGCCGATCCCGTTCTACCAGCCGCTGTGATCCCGTGAGACCGAACGACCCGAATCCGAACGATCCGCCCGATCCCGCCACCGACGGCACCGAGAGCGGTGTCGGGACGGAAGTCGATCCCTCGAACTCCGACGAGGGATGTGACCTCTGCGGACTCCCGACGCCCTCGCCGGTGACCGCCACCGGCGTCGACGGGGTGTTCTGCTGCCGGGGCTGTCTGGAGGTCCACCGCGCGCTCGGCGGGCGACCCGGGGATCTCGGAACCGACGGCGACGCCAGTGCCGTCGACGCCGGAGGGCGATCCGACGACACCGATCTCCCCGACGGCACCGAGTCGGCGTTCTTCGCCGTCGACGGCATGCACTGTACCACCTGCGAGGTGTTCGTCGAGCGGCGGGCGGCGGGGATCGACGGTGTCTACGGGGCGGCGGCGAGCTACGCGACCGATACCCTCCGGGTGGCGTACGACCCCGACGTCGTCGACCGGGAGGAACTCGCGGAGCGGCTCTCCGGCTACGGCTACGTTGCACGGGCACGTGACGACGGCCGCCCGACGGGCGAGGACGGTAACGCGCTCGCGCGGTTCCTCGTCGGCGGCGGCCTCTTCGGCATGATGGTGATGGTGTGGTACCCGCTGTTCCTCTACCCCACCTACTTCGGGTACGAACCGTTCGTCGACCTCGGCGGCTACGACGGGCTCTACGTCTTCGCGAACGTCTGGCTCATGACGTCGTTCGTCCTCTTTTACACCGGCTGGCCGATCCTTCGGGGCGCCTACGTGAGCCTCCGTGCCGGGCTCCCGAACACCGACCTCCTGGTAGCGCTGGCGGCGACGAGCGCCTACGCCTACAGCACGCTCGCGATGCTCGTCGGCCGGACGGACCTCTACTTCGACGTGACCGTCGCGATAGTCCTGGTCGTGACCGCCGGCGCGTACTACGAGCGGCGGGTCAAACGCCGGGCCGTCGGACTGCTCGCGGACCTGAGCGAACGGCGGGTCGACGAGGCGAGACTGGCCGACTGCGGCAGGGTCGTCCCGCTCGAATCGGTCTCCTCCGGCGACCGCCTCCTCGTCCGACCGGGCGAGCGGATGCCGCTCGACGGCGAGGTACGGGAGGGGACCGCCGCGGTCGACGAGTCGCTGGTCACCGGCGAGTCACGTCCGGTCCGGAAGCGGCCGGGCGATCCCGTCCTGGGCGGGACGGTCGTCGCCGACGCGGCGCTCGTCGTCGAGGTCGGCGAGGGGGCCGAGAGCACGATCGACCGGCTGGTCGAGCTGCTGTGGTCGATCCAGAGCACGACCCCGGGCGTCCAGCGGTTCGCCGATCGGCTCGCGACGGTGTTCGTCCCGCTGGTCCTCGTCCTCGCCGTCGTCGTGGCGGGGTGGTCGCTGTGGACGGGAGCGGCGTCCACGACCGCGCTCTTGCTCGGCCTGACCGTGTTGATCGTCTCGTGTCCGTGCGCGCTCGGGCTGTCGACCCCGCTCGCGATCGCCTCCGGCGTCAGGGAGGCGGCCGAGCGGGGGATCGTCATCACGAGCAGCAGCGTCTTCGAGGACGCCCCTGGCGTTGACGTCGTCGTCCTGGACAAGACCGGGACGGTGACCGAGGGGTCGATGTCCGTCGTCGCCGTGCACGCCGACCGGCCGGAGGCGGTCGTCGACCGCGCGGCGGCGGTCGAATCGCTCTCCGACCACCCCATCGCGGAGGCGATCGTCGACTACGCCCGCTCGA
>SKXI01000467.1 GCA_007128515.1 Halococcaceae archaeon
CCAAAGCCGATCTGGTACGCCCGTCGAACGGGCCCGTCCCGGAGAGGACACGCTTTAGCGAGCGCCGGGCCTACCTTTCCCATGCGCGAACTCGTCTTCGAACTCGACTACCGCCCGGGGTGGAACCCGGTGGCGGATGTCCTCGCCGAGCACACGGAGGCGACGATCAGATCGCTCTCCTGTCACGCGACCGAGGACAGGCTCTGGCGGGTCGACCTCGCGAGCGGGCCCGAACCGGCGCTCTCCGCGATCGAGACCGCCTACGGGACCGCCGAGTACTTCCCCGACTGTCTGGTCACCGGCGACTGCGAGGCACGGTCGGAGAGCCGGGTGCTCGATCGGGGGGAGGAGACGCTCGTGATCTACTGCGTCTGGGAGCGCTCTCCCGTCTGTACCTCCGTCCCCCACCTCGCGCTGGAACACGTCGGCGGTGGGCTGCTCTTCGAGTCCCGCCAGGAGGGCCGTACCCAGCGCTGGCGGATCGTCCTCAGTGGGGAGGAGCGGGTCGGCCCGTTCGCCGACGCGCTCCGAGCCGAGATCGCGGACGTCGGCGGGATGGAACTGCTCCGGCTGGCCGAGCACACCCCGACGGGCGATCGGCGAACCGGGGGAGACCTGGACCTCCCGGCCGACCAGCGGCGAGCGCTCCACGCGGCGGTCGAGCGGGGGTACTACGAGATCCCCCGCCGGATCGAACTCGGCGAACTCGCGGACGAGCTCTCGATCCCTCGCTCGACGCTCTCCTACCGGCTCCGCCGCGCGGAGGCCAGGCTCGCCGAGGCGTTCGTCGCGTCTGACCCCTCGCTCGACTCGCCCCGCGCCACGCGCTGACCGTCGAGCGGTACACGTCGACACGTCTCCGTCGGAGTTGGCGTGCGACGAACAACCCCTATTCCTCCGGGGCGCCTCCTGACCAGCAGTGACCAGCGCTGCGGACTCCGGTAGCGTTCGAACGGGCCGATTCGTCGTCCCCGAGATGGACTGTCCCTCCTGTGCCGGGAAGGTACGAACGAGCGTGGGGGCGCTCGACGGCGTGTGCGAGGTCGACACCAGGCCGACGTCCGGCACGGTGAGCGTCGAGTACGACCCCCGGCGAGTCTCCGAGTCGGACGTCCGCGACCGCATCGCCGCGGCCGGCTACGGGGCGACGCCGGTCGACGAGGAGCTCCGCTTCGGTAGCCCTCGGGAGGTCTGGCGGAGCGCGAGGGGACTCGCGACGCTCGTCGGGGCCGTGCTGGTCAGCGCCGGGATGGTCCTCCACTTCCTCGTCCCGGCCGCGAACCCCCACCTCTTCGACCTGGTGGGGCGGTCCTTCTCGGCCTCGCACGTCCTCTTCGTCGCGAGCGCCGCGCTCGCGGGCGCGCCGATCCTCCGGAACGGCTACTACTCGGCGCGAACCCGCAGCCTCGACATCGACTTCCTGATGAGCGCGGGGATCGTCGCCTCGGTCGCGACGCACCACCCGTTCGAGGGGGCGATGCTCGCGGTGCTCTTCAGTATCGCCCAGCTCCTCGAGCGCTTCTCGATGGATCGGGCGCGCGGGTCGCTACGCGAGCTGATGGAGCTCTCGCCGGAGACCGCGACGGTCCGCCGGGACGGCCGGGAACTGACGGTCCCCGCCGAGGCCGTCGCGGTCGGGGAACGGGTGATCGTCCGACCGGGCGAGAAGGTCCCCACGGACGGCGTCGTACGGGAGGGGACGAGCGCGGTCGACCAGGCGCCGATCACGGGCGAGAGCCTTCCGGTCGACAAACGCGAGGGCGAGGAGGTGTACGCGGGGACGATCAGTACCGACGGCTACCTCGAGGTCGAGGCGACCAGCGAGGCGGGCGAGTCGACGATCGCGCGGGTCGTCCGGATGGTCGAGGACGCCGAACGGGAGAAAACCGAGCGCGAACAGTTCGTCGATCGACTGGCGGGCGTCTACACGCCGATCGTCGTCTCGGCCGCGATCGCCGCCATGTTGGTCCCGCCGCTCGTCTTCGGCGCGCCGTGGAACACCTGGTTCCTCCGGGGGCTGACGCTCCTGGTCATCGCCTGTCCCTGCGCGTTCGTCATCTCGACGCCCGTCTCCGTCGTCTCGGGGATCACGAGCGCTGCCCGGAACGGCGTGCTGATCAAGAGCGGGCGGGACCTCGAAGCGGTCGGCGAGACGGCCGTCCTCGCGATCGACAAGACCGGGACGGTCACGACGGGCGAGCTCTCGGTCACGGACGTCGTTCCGCTTTCGGGTACCGACGGTGACGAGGTGCTCGCGCGGGCGGCGGCGGTCGAACGTCGGAGCGAGCACCCGATCGCAGCGGCGATCGTCGATGAGGCTCGCGACCGCGCAGCGGCTACCGGCGCGGGGACCCCCGACCTCGGGGTCGACGGGTTCGAGTCGGTCGCGGGACGGGGCGTCCTCGCGGAGCTCGACGGCGTCACGCACCTCGTGGGCAAGCCGGCGCTGTTCGAGGACCGCGGGTTCGATCTCGGGAGCGATCGCACCGCGACCGACGGCGGACGGGGAGCCAACCCGGTGGTCGGCGGTCGCGACGGGACGGTTCGACCGATCCCCGTCGACGAGACGATCGCACGACTCGAGCGCGAGGGCAAGACGGTCGTGCTCGTCGGCACTGGGGAGCGGCTCCTGGGCGCGATCGCGATCGCGGACGAGCCTCGGCGGGAGGCCGCGTGGGCGGTCTCGACGCTTCGGGAGGCGGGCGTCCGCGTCGTCATGCTCACCGGGGACAACGAGGGGACCGCGCGGGCGGTCGCCGGGGCGGTCGGGATCGAGGAGTACCGCGCGGGCCTGCTGCCCGAGGAGAAGCTCGCCGAGATCCGCCGTCTCGAGGCCGAGTCCGGCCACGTCGCGATGGTCGGCGACGGGGTGAACGACGCGCCGGCGCTCGCGACCGCGACCGTCGGGATCGCGATGGGAGCGGCCGGTACGGACACCGCGCTCGAGACGGCGGACGTCGCGCTGATGGGCGACGATCTCACGCGACTGCCCTACCTCTACCGGCTCTCCCGGGCGTCGAACGGCGTCATCCGCCAGAACGTATGGTCGAGTCTCGGCGTGAAGGCCCTGCTCGCCCTCGGCGCGCCGTTCGGGGTCGTGACGGTGATCCACGCCGTCGTGATCGGCGACATGGGGATGAGCCTGGCGGTGACTGGCAACGCGATGCGCCTCTCGCGGGTGCGGCCGGAGACGCCCGACGAGCTGTCACCGTGATCGGTGCCGCGAGGCGAGGGGAGTCACGACCGGCGGACTGCGGTCACCCCGGGACCGGTCGCCCACGACGGACTTATGCTGCGCGTTAGCGTACACCTCGACCATGGAGAACGCCCAGGAGGAGTACTACCTCGACGACGACCGCCTTCGGGAGTTCGTGACGACGGTCGAGCGCACCGCGGACCGACACGAGGGGATACCGGCGCTGCTCTCGGAGCTGCGGGAGCCGTTCGAACGGCTGATCGAGGCCGACGACTGGCTCCCCGAGCGCTACCGGAACCTGCCGCCCGAGGACTACGACAACCGGAGCGACATGGGCGGGGAGATCGCGCAGTGGCTGCTCTACCGGCGGGAGGGGAAGCTCTCGATCTCCAGCCTGGTCGTCCCGCCGGGCGTCGAGACGCCCGTCCACGACCACCTCGCCTGGGGGCTCGTCGGGCTCGCCCAGGGCACCCAGCGGGAGACGTTCTACCGGCGGACCGACGCCCGGGAGCACGACGAGGGCCACGCCGAACTCGAGGTCGTCGAGGTGCAGGACGCCGGTCCCGGGGACTTCTACGAGCTGATCCCGCCCGAGGGCGATATCCACTCTGTCGAGACCACCTCCGACGTCCCCAGCGTCAGCATTCACCTGCTCGGTGCGGACATCGGCTGCATCCCCAGACACGCGTTCGACCCCGACGCGGACCTCGTGAGGCTGTTCCAGTCGGGGTACACGAACGTCGAGTGCGAGGACGCGTTGGGGGACGAGGCCCACGTCCACACCCACGACACGCTTCACTGATCTCACCGCTCCGTAGCGGTCGGATCTCACCACCCGTCCGTGGTCGGATTCGGTATCGGGACGGGGAGGACCGGTGAGATCAGTACGACTTCGCGAAGTACGCCGTCGTTTCGGCGGGCTCCCCGGTGAGCGCACACTCCTCGGCGATCGGCTCCTCGTCCTCCAAGGGGATCATCACGATGTCCGCGCCGATCGTCTCCTTGATCTCCGCGGCGGCCGCCTCCTCGCCGCACCACGGCGCCTTCACGTAGCCGCCGTGCTGACCGATCGTGCCGAGGATCTCCTCCCGGGAGTACGCCTCGCGGACGTTCTCCTCCAGGTACTCCTCGGCCGCGGCGTAGAGCTTCGCGTAGATCGTCTCGAAGTGCTCGGAGACCGTCTCCGCGACACCGTCCCTGGCTTCGACCGAGCGCTCGCCGTCCGGGCGATGCACCAGCGTCAGCTCGCTTTCCTCGACCTCGTTCGGGCCGATCTCGATCCTGAGCGGGACGCCGTAGAGCTCCCACTCGTTGAACTTGAAGCCGGGGTTGCGCTCGTCACGGTCGTCGAACTCGACCCGCATCCCGGCCGCGGAGAGCTCCTCCGCGACCCCTTCCCCGTACTCGAGCACCTCCTCTCGGTTCTCCTCCTGCCAGATCGGCACGATCACGACCTGCTGGGGGGCGATGGTGGGCGGGAGGACGAGCCCCTGATCGTCCGAGTGCGTCATGATGAGCGCGCCGAGCGCGCGCCAGGAGAGCCCCCAGGAGGTGGTGTGAGCGACCTGTTCCTCCTCCGCCTCGTCGACGTAGGTGAGGTCGAACGCCTCCGCGAACGTCGTCCCGAGGTAGTGACTCGTCGCGCTCTGGACCGACTTCCCGTCAGGCATCAGCGCCTCGATCGTCGTCGTCGTGTCCGCGCCGGGGAACTTGTCGTGGTCGGGCTTTCTGCCCTTCAGCACCGGGATCGCGAGGTGCTCCTCGAAGACCCGCTCGTACTGCTCCAGCCGGAGCATCGTCTCCGCCCAGGCGCCCTCGCGGTCCCGGTGGGCGGTGTGGCCCTCCTGCCAGCAGAACTCCTTCGTCCGGAAGAACGGCTTCGTCTCCGTCGCCTCCCAGCGAACGACCGAACACCACTGGTTGAGTCGCATGGGTAAGTCGCGGTGGCTCCGGACCCACTGGCTCATGAACGGGGCGATGATCGACTCGCTGGTCGGACGCACCGCCAGTCGCTCCTCGAGTTCGGTCTCGCCGCCGTGGGTGACCCACGCCACCTCCGGGTCGAACCCCTCCAGGATCTCCTTTTCGCGCTCTAGATAGCTCTCGGGGATGAACAGCGGGAAGTAGGCGTTCGTGACGCCGGTCTCCTTGAACCAGCCGTCGAGTGTCGACTGGATCGACTCCCAGAGCGCCCACCCGCGGGGGCGGGTGACGATGAACCCGCCCATCGGGGCGTAGTCGGCGATCTGGGCCTTCCTGACGACCTCCGCGTACCACTCGCCGGGGCTGTGGGTCTTCGACTCGGTGATCCCGAGTTCCTGCTCCGTCTCGCTCATACTACTCGCTATCCCACCTCGGTAGTAACGCTTCGGGTTCGGGCTGGACCCCTCCGTGATCGAGGAGGTTTATCCTCGGGCTAACAATACGCGACGCGCCCCTGAGACCGTCATGGTGGGGTTCTACTCTGTCGTTGGGGATACACGAACGGGCGAAGGGGCGGTCACCGAGCCACTGCGGTGGGAGGGAACGGAGCCGACCGAACGCTACGAGTCCGATCGACTGAACGTGACGGTCGTCGGTCACCGACCGGGCGAGCAGCGGCCGATCCACGCCGCCAACGGCGACCCCCTCTGGCTGGTTGGCGACCTCCACGGACACCAGGACGAGAGCTACCGGTCGCGCTTCGACGAGGAGCGCGTTCCCACGGCGCGCGAGTTCGCGGGCACGCTCTACGAGGAGTACGGGATGGAGTTCGCGACGGGTGCGAACGGCACGTTCGCGGCGCTCGTCCACCAGCGCGATCGGAACCAGGTCAGAGTACTCACCGACAGGCTCGGCACCCGTCCCGTCTACGTCGCCTCCCTCGACGACGGCGTCGTCCTCTCGACACAGCTCCAGGCGGTCGCGGCCCATCCCGACGTCGACGTCCGTTTCGACGAGGACGCCCTCCGCGAGTACCTCGCGACGAACCGAGTGCTCGGCCTCGACACCCCGATCCGAGGGATCCGCGAGCTGCCACCGGGATCGATCACGACGGTCGACCTTGCGACCGGAGAGCTCGACTCCGAGCGCTACTGGCGACTCTCGTACGACCCGGTCGAGCGTCCCCACGCCGAGGTCGTCTCGGAGTTCACCGAGACGATCGGGCGGATCCTCGACGAGCGGCGCCGCGACCCGCGCCGATACGGCCTCTTGCTCTCGGGTGGCAGCGACTCGCGGCTCGTCCTCGCCGGCCTCCGACCGGACACCAGGACCTACCACATCGCGGAGTGGATGAGCCGCGAGGCGCGGACCGCGGAGTGGATCGCGCTCTCGAGGGACAGGGAGTTCCGGCTGCTCCAGCAGCCGGCGGACCACCACGACCGGATGCTCACCCACGCGCCGCGGAAGATGAACGTCAGTGGCCGGTTCGACCAGGCACACCTGAACGGGTTTCACGACGAGGTCGGGAGGGAGGTCGACGTGCTCGCGAGCGGTCTCTACGGCGATACGTTCTACAAGGGAGGCATCGTCCCGAGACGGACCCTCTCGCTGGGGCGCTTCGGGAGCGTTCGGCTCCCGTTCGAACGGGAGTACCCTACGCTGTCCGCGCTACTCGACGCGACGACCGAGGGGTATCCCCCGTTCGTCGAGCGAGAGGAGTCGCTCACGGACCTGCTCGAGCGGAAGGTCGAGCGCGACGGAGAGGGGGTGACCGCGGGCGGGGTCGAGTACGGCTCGCTGCGGGAGTTCGCACTCTTCGGCGAGTTCTACCCCCTCTCGAACGACCGGGACTACCACTACTTCGGGCTCTCGGAGATGGTACCCCACTGGACGCCGTTTCTCGACAACCGCCTGCTCGACGTCGCGCTCACGACCCCCCGGGACCACCTCGTCCGCGGCGAGCTGGTCGACGCGGCGATTCGGGAGCTCGCACCGGACCTCGCCGCCATCCCCCACGCGAGGACCGGCGTCCCACCGACCAGCCGGTTTCCCCGGAACTACCTGCGGAAGTACGCGACGCTCGCCTACCGAACACACGTCCGCGGCGACAGGGCGCCGAACGACCGGCTGAGCCACCGATCGTGGCGCCACCGTGGCGATATACTCAGGGAGCGACCGTTCCCCGAACAGGTGTTCGAGGGACGAGGGGGCCTCCTCACCGCGCTCCCGACCGTCGACGACGACGCGGTGCTTCGGTGCTATCGCGACCACCTCGCCGGCGAGGACCACACCGCCACGCTCTGTGCGCTGCTCACGCTACTCCAGATGCCGGTCACGGAACGGGCACTCGACGCGGAGCGGGCGAGCGACGACGCGGACGCGGTAGAGGTTTAGTTCCACCGGGTCTCGCTCCGGCATGAGCCGGACCGACTACGACGTGATCGTGATCGGCGTCGGGGGCGTGGGCGCCGCCGCGACCTACGAACTCGCGAGGCGCGGCCTCTCGGTGCTCGGACTCGAACGCTACGACGTCCCCCACGCGAGGGGCTCCTCGCACGGCGTCACCCGGATCATCCGGCTGGCCTACTACGAGGACCCCGCGTACGTCCCGTTGCTCCGCCGTGCGTACGACCGCTGGCACCGGCTAGAGGCGACGCGCTCGACGCGACTCCTCCACCGGATCGGGTCGATCAGCGCCGGGCCCGAGGGGGGCGAGGTGATCCGAGGCGTCCGGCGCTCGTGCGCCGAGCACGGGATCCCGAACACGGCGCTCTCCGCCCGGGAACTCGAGGAGCGATACCCGGGCTACCGGCTCCCCGACGACCACGTCGCGATCCACCAGGCCGACGGCGGCTACCTGCTCTCGGAGGAGGGGATCGTCGCACACGTCGAGGCGGCACACGCCGAGGGGGCGACGGTTCGCGCCCGGGAGGCTGTCGAGTCGTGGGAGGCGAGCGAGTCCGGCGTCCGGGTCGAAACCGATCGGGGTGAGTACACCGCGGAACGTCTCGTCGTCACCGCCGGGGCGTGGGCCGCCTCGCAGCTGCCCGAACTCGCCGACCTGCTCGTCCCGGAGCGACAGGTCCTCGGCTGGTTTCAACCCAGGAAGCCGGACCGGTTCGCCCCCGAGCGCTTTCCGGTGTTCGTCCACGAGGCCGAGGAGGGCCACTTCTACGGCTTTCCGGTGGTCTCCGTCCCCGGCGTCAAACTCGGCCGGTACCACCACCGCCGGGAGACGGGGCGCCCGGACGAACTGCGGCGGGAGCCCGATCGGGAGGACGAACGGCTCCTGCGCGAGTATACAGAGGAGTACTTCCCCGACGCGGCGGGGCCGACGATGCGGCTGTCGACCTGCCTGTTCACGAACACGCCGGACGGC
Organism: Halococcaceae archaeon; assembly: GCA_007128515.1. Taxonomy (GTDB): domain Archaea; phylum Halobacteriota; class Halobacteria; order Halobacteriales; family Halalkalicoccaceae; genus Natronorarus. The sequence continues at coordinate 8,499 of SKXI01000467.1, forward strand.
CACTTCCTCGTCGACACCCACCCGGACCACGAGAACGTCGTGATCGGCGCGGGCTTCTCGGGACACGGCTACAAGTTCGCGAG
>SKXI01000196.1 GCA_007128515.1 Halococcaceae archaeon
GAGACGATCCGGGGGTTCAAGCGCGCCTACGTCGAGGTCGTCGACCGCCTCTGTCGCGAGGACGAACACTGGGACGTCATCGGCGAGCGGCTGATGTACGAGAAGGACCCGACGGTCGTGGCCGCGGTACGCGACGGCTGGCGGGAGATGGTCGTCGCCGACTGGGACGAGGAGACCTTCGATGGGATGGAGCGGCTCTTCTCGCACCTGAAAGCGGTCGCGGGCGAGGAGGCCCTCGGGGTTGAGGAACTCCCCGAGGGGCTGTTCCGGCTGGAGGTCTGAGATGGAGGCGGTCACCTTCCAGCTCAACTGGGAGCCCAACGGCTTCCAGGCGCCGTACTTCCTCGCCCGTGAGGCCGGCCTCTACGAGGACGAGGGCCTCGACGTGCGGTTCGTCGAGGGCCACGGCTCGCCCTACGCCGTCGAACGCGCCGCGACCGGGGAGAGCACCTTCGGGCTCGCGGGCGCGAGCGCGGTCCTCGGCGTCCAGAGCGAGGGCCACGACCCGGTCGCGGTCGCCGCCGTCACGCAGAAGACGCCCGCGGCGATCTACACCCTCAGGGACGTCTTCGGCGAGCCCCTGGATCACCCCGAACAGCTCGCGGGTCGAACCGTCGCTCCCTCGGCGACGAAGACGCGCGCCCTCGCGTCCCAGCTGCTTTCGGACCTCGGTATCAGGGACGAGGTCGACCTGCGCTCGGTCGACCCGCACACGCACCACCGCGTCGAACACCAGCTCCTCGACGGCTCCGTCGACGCCGCCGTCGGCGTCGTCACGAACGGACGCGAGGTCGCGGAGGAACACGACAGGATCGCCGACGAACTCCCGATCGGTGACTACCTCCAGGTGTACGGAATGACGCTCGTCACCTCGCGCGACGTGACCGACGAGCGGCCCGAGGTGGTGAGGGCCTTCCTCCGGGCGACGGCGAGGGGCTGGGCCGAGGCGACGCGCGATCCGGAGGCGGCGATCGACGCGCTGATCGCGCGCAACGCCACGCTCGAGAACCACCTGTGGATCGAGACGGTGAAGTTCGAGACCGCCGCGTCGGGACTCCAGTTCACCGAGTACGTCCGCGAACACGGCTGGGGGGCACACGATCCCGCTCGATGGGAGAAACTCGGCGAGACCATCTCGGAGACCGACCTGCTCTCGGGCGGGATCGATCCCGATGCAGCCTGGACGAACGAGTTCCGGGATACCGAGGCACCCGAGATCGGGGCGTACGCGGAGGCGATCGACCGATGAGGGGTGGAGCGACCGGCAGACGCGCCTTCCTCGCCGGGGTGGGGGCAGCGGCGTGCGGGCTCGCGGGCTGTTCCGCCCGGCTCGAGGCCGGCGGGGAGACGACGCCCGTCTCGCTGCTGCTCAACTGGCAGCCGGGCGGGCTCCACGTCCCCTACTACGCCGCCGAGAGCGAGGGCTTCTACGGGGACGAGGGGATCGAGATCGCGGAGATCGAAGCCGGCCAGGGCTCGGACTTCTCCGCGACGCAGGTCGGCCTCGACAACGTCGAGTTCGCGATCACGAGCAGCGACCAGATACTGAACGCCGCCGCCGAGGAGCTCGCCTCGACCTGTGTCGCGGTCGTGATGCAGCGGGGGCCGGTGCAGGTGTTCGCCACGCCCGAGCAGTTCGGCGAGGAGCTGACCGACGCCGACCAGCTCGCGGGCCGGACGCTCGGCAGCGGTCCCGGGATGGTCCGGCAGATGACCGAGTCCTACCTCGAGGTCGAGGGCGTCCGTGAGGAGGTGGAGTACGTCGACAGCGGGATGGACACCGTCCAGCAGCTCCTGACGGGCGAGATCGACGCCGCCGGCGGGGTGTTCAGCGACGTCGTCGACGCCCGCCACCAGGACTACGAGATCGACGCGCTCTCGGTGGCCGACGTGATCCCCTCCTACGGGCACGTGATCGCCGTCGGCGACGAGATCAGGGAGGAGGACCCGGAGACGGTCGAACGCTTTCTCCGGGCGACCGCCCGCGGGGCGGTCTGGGCGAACGAGAACCCCGAGGAGGCGACCGACGCGCTCGCCGACGCCGTCGAGGAACTGGCCGAGACCTGGGAGAACCAGCGCGACAAGTGGGAGGAGATGCGGACCGGGTTCATGCTCTCGTCGACCGTCGAGGAGCAGGGCTGGGGGGCGAGCGAGCCGGAGCCCTGGGAGTCGGTCCACGAGACGCTCGCGGGCGGCGAGTTCGAGGAAGGGGACGTCGACCCCGACGACGTCTGGACCAACGAGTACCTCGACACGGACTCCGAGTACGTCGCGGAGTACGCAGAGCGCGTCGAGACGTGACCCCCGGGGCCGGAACGGGTGGGCGAGAGCGTCGCGAATCGCTCGCCACGGACCTCGCTCGACGGGGTGGTCTCCGGCGTGCCGTCGGGCTCTCGACCGTCGGCCCCCCTGCCCTCACGCTCGTCGTCATCCTCGGCGTCTGGCAGGCCGCTGTCGTCGTCTCCGACGCACCCTCGGTCGTCCTCCCCTCGCCGGGCGAGGTCGTTACGACGCTCGTCGCGGATCGGTCCGTCCTGCTCGCCGAGGGTCTGGTCACCGGGGCCACGGCGGGCCTGGGGCTGCTCGCCGGCGCTCTCGTGGGGATCGCGCTCGCGTTCGCCGTCGTCCGGTCTCGGGCCGTCGGCTCGGTCGTCATCCCGTACGTGATCGCGCTCCGGATCGCCCCGGTGATCGCCATCGCGCCGCTGCTCTTTCTCTGGTTTGGGCGGGGAATCCCCACGCGGGCGCTGCTCGTCGCGACGCTCGCGCTCTTCCCGATGACCGTCGCGACGATCGACGGCCTCCGGTCGACCCCGGAAAAATACCTCCTCTTGCTGGAGTCGGTCGGGGCGTCTTCGTGGACGACGTTCACGAAGGTTCGGCTCCCGGCGGCGGCGCCGAGCGTCTTCGCCGGGCTGAAGATCGCGGCGACGCTCTCGGTGATCGGTGCGGTCGTCGCCGAGTTCGTCACGCTCGACGCCGGGCTCGGGACCCGGGTGTTCGTCGCCTCGACGGGGCTCCGGACGGCCGAGGCGTACGCTGCGCTCGTCGCGCTCTCGCTGCTCGGGATCGCCTTCTACGCGGTTCCGGCGGCCGCCGAGCGTGCGATCAGGAGTCGGTTCCGGTGACCGCCGAACGCGCGGTCAGGAGTCGGTTCCGGTGACCGGGAACCGGCGGTCGACCGCCCGCTGGCAGAGCACGACACAGCCGTAGAACGTGAGACCGACGACGACCAGCACCGAGAGCGCCGCGATCATGATGTCGGTCCGGAGGTTCTCCATCCCCAGCAGGATCAGGTAGCCCAGCCCGCGGCGGGCGACGACCCACTCGGCGACGACCGCGCCGACGACCGCGAGCGTCACCGACTGTTTGAGCCCGGCGAAGACGTCCGGGAGGGCGTACGGGAGCCGAACCATGAGGAGGGTGTCGACCGGTCCCGCGTTCACCGATCGGAGCAGGTCGAGGTGACCCTCCGGGGTGCGCGCGAGGCCCGCCGCGGTGCTCACGACGAGGGGGAAGAACGTGACGAGCGCGACGAAGACGACGGCCGTCGTGAAGCCGGTGCCGAGGTAGATCAACAGGAGGGGTGCGATCGCGATCTTCGGGAGCACGCGGACCGTCACGAGGTAGGGGTAGAGCGCCCGTCGCGCGAACGGAACCGTCCCGACGAGGAGGCCGAACCCGAACCCGAAGAGGATCCCGACGGCCCCCCCGAACACCACCTTCTCGACGGTGGCGAGCGCGTTTACCGCGTACATCCGTGGGTTTCCGGCGAGCTGGGCGGCGACCTCGTCCGGGCTGGGCAGGAGAAACGAGGGGATCGCGAGCGCGATCGAGAGTAGCCACCAGAGGGCGATCCCGACGGCGAACGCGGCCGCAGGGTAGAGGAGGTCGCCGGATCGGAGCGCGCGCGCCGTGCTCATCGCCGCGGGCTCGCCTCCGCGTAGAGCGCCGCCCTGACGTCCGCCACCCGCTCCTGGAACGCGCTATCGGTGAACAGCGACGTCTCACGCGGTGCCGGAAAGTCCAGATCGAAGAGGGCCTCGACCGCGCCGGGTGCTCCACGGAGAACGACACAGCGGTCGCCGAGGAAGACCGCCTCGGGGACGCTGTGGGTGACGAACAGCACCGTCGTCTCCCGTTCCTGGAGGAGTTCGCGGAGCTCGACCCCGAGTTCGTCCCGGGTGATCTCGTCGAGCGCGCCGAAGGGCTCGTCCATCAACAGGACGTCCGCGTCGAGATGGACCGCCCGCGCGATGGCGACGCGCTGGGCCATCCCCCCGGAGAGCTCTCGCGGGTAGGCGTCGAGGAAGCCCGAGAGGCCCACCGATTCGAGTAACGCACGCGCCCCGGATTCGTCCGGCGGCTTCCCCGCGATCCGTCGGAGGAAGGTAACGTTCCCCAGAGCGGTCTTCCACGGCAAGAGCGTGTGCTCTTGGAAGACGAGGCCGATCCGTCCGGCGTCACGGGCCCGACCGGGTCCCTCGCCGTCGATCCCGATACGCCCCTCCGTCGGCTCCTGGAGCCCGGCGACGGCGTGTAACAGCGTCGTCTTCCCGCAGCCCGACGGGCCGACGATCGTGAGGAACTCCCCGCGATCGATATCGAGGTCGACCCCCGACACCGCGGTCACGGAATCGAACGAGACCCGCACCCCCTCGATCCGGATCATCCGCCGTTCGCGAGCGAGGTTCGCCGGAGGGCGGTGTGCAGTCGCTCCCAGCCCTCCTCGTCGTGGTGTCCCCAGCCCCGTTCGCGGCTGGCCTTGCTCTCGCCGAACTCGCTCGCGGCCCGCTCGAACGTCCGGGTGAGCGCGGCCGGGTCGTCGGATCCGATCGAGTCCGTGACGCGCGCCGCGACCTCCCCGGTCGCCCCGAGTGCCGTCGCCCATCCCCGGATCGTGCCGACGAGAAAGCGCTCGAGCGGCTCCCGGCGCGAGCGGAGCGTCCCCGGGCGGACCGCGAGCGTCGGTCCGTAGATCGGGAAGTGCTCGGCGATCGTCAGCACGTCGATCGTCTCCCCCGCCGCCCGGAGCTCGCGCGGATCGGAGACGGAGCCGGTGACGACGTCCGCGTCGCCCGCGAGGAGCGCGTCGGCCTCCTCGCCCTCGATCTCGACCGTCTCGATCGCCTCCAGGCCCGCCTGGGCGAGGAAGAGCCGGGCGAGCAGGCGCGACTCCGCGTCCGGCGGCATCCCGATACGTCTCCCCTCGAGCTGGTCGAGCCGGGAGAGCGGCTCGCCGAACCGCTCGCGTTCGGTGTAGAGCACCGTCATCGCACGCTGGTAGACGACCGCGAGCGGGACGATTGGGTCGCCGGACTCGCGAGCGCGGGCGAGCGTGGCCGCGCCGACGAGCCCCACGTCCGCCTCGCCTTCGATCACCGCCGCGAGCGACCGCTCGGAGCCGCGGTGGTGGTCGATCGACACGTCGAGGTCGAGCTCCGCGCCGAAGTCCGTCGCGTAGAACGGTAGCTGCAGACCGTTCGGGAGCCAGTTCAGCGCGAGGCGCACCCGGTCGGTCGGACCGGGCTCCGTCTCCTCCTCCGCGGTCGCCATCGACAGCGCCCGCTCGACCAGGACCCGGGCGTTGCTCCGGTCTGCCGCCTCGACCGACCCCTCCAGGTCGTCGGCAGCCCGCCAGGCCGTCGGCGGACGGCCGCCGGCCGAGCGTTCGAGGTCGAGCGTGCTCTCGGTCAGGAGCCCCCGATCGTCGAGCGTCGCGAGCGCGTCGATGACCGCCTCGCGACCGAGACCCGTACCCAGGCGGATCACGAGCCCCGTCGCCGGTTCCTCGCGGGCCGTCGGGTCCTCGTCCCGCAGGGCGAGGAAGGCGAGGACGCGCCCGGGCCGGCGGCCGACGCCGAGTCCGAGCCGCGAGACGACCTGTTCGTCCTCCTCGGCGAGGACGCGATACTCGACGGTTCGCATCGGTTCAGATGTCGCGGCCGGGGCCATAACAGTTCGTGTCGGCACACCGACCGGCGTCGTACCGGCTCACCCGGCGTCGGTACCGGGATCGAGGGGGTCGGGTCCGGCGAACCGGGTCTCCCTGCCGTCGCGACCCTCCCCGACCTCCTCGATCGCCGCGTCGAACCCCTCGGCCGTGAGGACGATCCCCTCGGTGCCCGATCCCCCGCCGTCGACGAACTCCCGGACCGCGTTCGCGGCCGCCTCGCGACAGACCGCCTCGATGTCGGCGCCGACGTAGCCCTCCGTCCGGGCGGCGAGGGCGTCGAGGTCGACGTCGTCGGCGAGCGGGCGGTCGCGGGTGTGGACCGCGAAGATCGCCCGACGCGCCTCCTCGTCCGGGACGCCGACGTGGACGTGTCTGTCGAACCGCCCGGGGCGCAAGAGCGCGTCGTCGAGCAGGTCCGGGCGGTTGGTCGTCGCGATCACGACGACGTCCTCTAACTCCTCCAGGCCGTCGAGTTCGGTGAGGAGCTGCGAGACCACCCGTTCGCTCACGCCCGAGTCCGCGCTCGCGCCACCACGTTCGGCCGCGAGCGCGTCGATCTCGTCGAAGAACAGCACCGTCGGGGCGTTCGCCCGGGCCTTCTCGAACACCTCCCGCACCCCTTTCTCGGACTCGCCGACGTACTTGTTCAGCAGTTCGGGGCCCTTGATCGAGATGAAGTTGCTCGCCGCCTCGTTCGCGACGACCTTCGCCAGCAGGGTCTTGCCCGTCCCCGGGGGCCCGTACAGGAGAACGCCCGTCGCGGGTCGCAGGTCGACGCGCTCGAACGCCTCGGGGTACTCGAGCGGCCACTGGACGGTCTCGCGCAGCCGCTTCGTCGTCCCCTCGAGCCCGCCGACGTCCGCCCAGGTGGCGTCCGGCACCTCGACGAACACCTCCCGCAGCGCCGACGGGTCGATCGCCCGCAGGGCGGCGTCGAGGTCGGTCGCAGCCACGGAGAGCGACTCGAGCGTCTCCGCGTCGACCGACCCCTCCTCGTCCGGGCCGAGACCGTGGCGGCGGATCGACCGGATCGCCGCCTCCCGCACGAGACGTTCGAGGTCGGCGCCGACGAACCCGTGGGTCCGCTCGGCGATCGCCTCGAGGTCGACGTCGTCCGCGAGGGGGACCCCCCGGGTGTGTATCTCGAGGATCTCGCGACGGCCGTCGCGGTCGGGGACGGGAACCTCGACCTCGTGGTCGAACCGGCCCGCACGTCGCAGCGCGGGATCGAGTTCGTCGGGGCGGGTCGTCGTCCCGACGACGGCGACCCGGGCGTCCGGATCGGCGTCGTCGAGCGCGGAGACGAGCCGCGTCGTGCAGTCGTAGCCGCGTTCGCCGGCCTGGTCGTCGGAGAGGGCGCCAAGATCGTCGAGCAGGAGGATCGAGGGTGCCGCCTCCTCGGCCTCGGCGAGCGCCGCGTCGAGCTCCTCGCGGCCGTTCGCCCCGCCGGAGACGAGTTCGGAGGCGCGAAGCGACACGAGCGGGAGCCCCGATTCGGCGGCGAGCGCCCGGACGAGCAGTGTCTTGCCCGTGCCCGGCGGCCCGTAGAGCACCACCCCGGCCGGCGGCTCGACCGCGAGCGCGCCGAAGAGCTCCGGGCTCGACAGCGGGAGTTCGACGAGTTCGCGCACCCGCCCGACGGCGGCGTCGAGCCCGCCGACCTCGTCGTATCCGGTGGTCGCTCCGGCGGCGGGTGCGGACGCCCGTCCCTCCAGCGAGGACCGCGAGACGCTGATCGCCGTCCACTCGCGGACCACCACCGGTCCTTCCGGGTTCGTCTCCTCGACGTGGACCGGGATGGCGTGGCTCGCGTCGGCCGTGTGGCCGCCGGCGGCCTCCCCCCCGTCGCCGACGGTGACCGTCTGTCCGGCGACGAGCACCCGGTCGACGAGCGCCTCGCGCAGGTCGAGGGCCATCGCGTCCGGGCCGATCGGCGGGATCGCGACGGTGAGCCGGTCGGCCGATCGGGGAGAGACCCCGGTGAGACGGACGGGGTCGTCCACCTCCACCGCGAGCGAGCGTCGGAGGGGGCGGCCGAGACGGACCGTCTCCGGCCCCGTCGTCTCGCTCGCGCCGGTCCGTGCCCTGGCGAGGGCGACCCGGTCGCCGCTCTCGACGCTGACCGGCTCCCCGTCGGCGATCCCGAGCGCCTCCATCGTACCGGGAGCGAGGACGGCGACGTCGGCGTCGGTCGTGTCGGATCGAAGGGCGGGCTTGACGGTCACCTCGATCGGGCTCTCGGCCTCGGTCCGGTCCATGGTGTCCTGGTGGGGGCTCTTTCGAGCCGCGACCCGTAAACCAACCGAATGTGGCGCGAACTGATATGAAAATTTCTCGCGAGCGGTCGGTTCTATCGGTACTGATAACGTCTACTAGCTAGCTCTCGCAGCGTCGATACGCTTCACGGTAGCGTCTTACAAACCCACGATCACGGACCGGGAGCGGGCTCGGCTGGCGTCCGCGTTCGACGTCGGCGGCGTTGCCAGCCTGTGCGGTCGCCAACCGCTGGCCGGTCGACGGGTCGACGACGTCGAGTCGCTGGCCCGAGTCGCTCTCGACCCACTCCCCCCCGATGTAGAGTTCGA
>SKXI01000376.1 GCA_007128515.1 Halococcaceae archaeon
TCCTTCGATACACGATACACCGGTTCTTGCAGGCGATACCCGTGATGTTCGGGATCGCCGTGATCACGTTCCTCCTGATGAACGCGATGCCCGGCGATCCGGTCGACATCATGCTGGCCGAACAGGAGGCCACCCCGGAGCTGATCGCGGCGATCGAGGCGCGCTACGGTCTCGACGAGCCGCTACACATCCAGTTCCTGAACTACATCGGCTTCTCGTGGTTCCTCGCCCAACTCGGGGTGCCCGGCTTCGCGGGCAGCCCCCCGGGACTGCTCCAGGGTGACCTCGGGCTGAGCATGTACTACGAGCGGCCGGTGACGAACCTGATCCTCGTCCGGCTCCCACCCACGCTCCTGCTTATGATCTCCGCGTTCGCGTTCGCGCTGGCGACGGCGATACCGCTCGGCGTCCTCGCCGCGAAGCGCCGGAACGAGCCGACCGACCACGTCTCCCGGGTCATCGCGCTGATCGGCGTCAGCACGCCCTCGTTCTGGATCGGGATCATGCTGATCATCCTCTTTTCGGTCCAGTTGGGCTGGCTTCCCTCCGGGCGGCTCGTCTACCCGTGGCGGGATCCGGTCCACTACGGCTACTCGGGGCATCTCGAGCTCTACTACCAGTCGATCAGACACCTCATCCTGCCGATGGTCGCGCTCGGGACGCTCCAGATGGCGACGATCATGCGCGTCGAGCGGAGCTCGATGATCGAGTCCCTCGGCGCGGAGTACGTCAAGCTCGCACGCGCCTACGGCGTCCCCGAGCGGACGATCATGCGGAAACACGCGTTCCGCGTCGCACAGCTGCCCGTGGTGACGCTCGTGGGGCTGAACCTCACGAGCGCGATCGGCGGGGCGGTGCTGATCGAGATGGTCTTCTCGATCAACGGGATGGGCCGGCTGCTCATCCAGGCGATCCAGACATACGACTACCAGCTCGTACTGGGGACGACAGTCGTGATCGGCTTCGTCTTCGTCATCGGCGTGATCATCACGGACATCTCCTACGCGTACATCGACCCGCGCGTGAGGTTCGGGGAGGAGGGGAGCTGAGATGGCGATCGGCGAACAGCAGACGAGAGAGGACACGGGCGCGGGCGAGGACGAGTTCGAGGCCGACGTCGGCTGGCGCTACACCCTCGGGAAGATCAAACAGGACACCACCGCCCGGTTCGGGCTCTACGTCATCGCGGTCGTGACCGTCGTCGCGGTCGTCACGACGATCGACGCGAACCTCTCGCGGATCACCTTCGAACGCTACGACGACTTCGCGCTCGCGGAGTCCGTCTGGTACCACCCCGAGCGCCACCCCGATCCGGGCGAGACCGAACGGCGGATGCCACCGGTGTTCGTCGACGGGGGCACCTGGCAACACCCGCTCGGCACCGATCGGGCGGGGCGGGACTACATCGCCCGGCTGGTCTACGGGACCCGCGTCTCCTACTTCGTGGGGATCGTCGCGACGACCCTCGGGCTGGTCGGCGGCGTGATCGTCGGTGCCGTCGCCGGCTACTACGGCGGCTGGGTCGACGACGTGCTGATGCGTGCGGTCGAGACGCTCTACGCGATCCCCCCGCTCGTGCTCGTCATCGTCTTCACCGTCTTCGTCAGCGGGGGCAACCCGGACATCATCTACGCGGTCTTCGGGGTCGGCATCGCGTTCATCCCGGTGTTCGCACGGCTGATACGCAGCCGGGTGCTTTCGGTCCGCGAGATGGACTACGTCGAGGCGGCACGGGCGACCGGGGTCAGAGACAGGGACATCATCCGCCGACACGTGATCCCGAACAGCTTCGCGCCGGTGCTGGTGCTCGCGACGCTCCAGATCGGCGTGACGATCCTGATCGTCGCCGGCCTGTCGTTCCTGGGCTACGGCGCCCAGCCGCCGACGCCGGACTGGGGGGAGATGCTCCGCATCTCACACCAGTACATGCACTCCGATCCCTGGCTGAGCATCTGGCCGGGGCTCGCGATCCTGGTGACGATCATGGGGTTCAACCTCTTCGGTGACGGTCTGCAGGACGCGCTGGACCCGCGGATCAAGTGAGAGCTATGAGTGAAACGATACTCACGGTAGACGGTCTGAAGACACAGTTTTACACCGAGCGCGGCGCCGTCCGCGCGGTCGACGGCGTCTCCTTCGACGTGAAACGGGGCGAGATCGTCGGTCTCGTCGGCGAGTCCGGTGCCGGAAAGAGCGTCACCACCTCCTCGATCATGCGCCTGGTCGAGGAGCCGGGCGAGGTGATCGACGGCGAGGTGAGCTATCGGGATCGGACGCTCGTCGGCTTCGAGGAGAGTGTGGCCGAGGCCGCCGACGGCCGACCCGAACTCGTCCCCAGGGACGAGATGCTCTCGAACCGGGAGATGCGCGAGCAGATCCGCGGAAACGAGATCGCGATCATCTTCCAGGACCCGATGGAGAGCCTGAACCCCGTCTACACCGTCGGGGGTCAGATCCGGGAGTTCATCGAGCTGAACCGGGAGATGAGCACGGAGGAGGCGCGCGAGGAGTCGATCGAGATGCTCAGACGGGTCGGCATCCCCGAGGCGGAAGACCGCTACGACGACTATCCACACGAGTTCTCCGGCGGGATGCGCCAGCGGGTGCTGATCGCGATGGCGCTCGGCTGTCGCCCGAACCTGATCATCGCCGACGAGCCGACGACCGCGCTCGACGTCACCGTCGAGGGCCAGATCCTCGAGCTCGTCTCCGAACTCGTCGACGAGTTCGACACGAGCTTCATCTGGGTCACCCACGACATGGGCGTCGTCGCGGAGATCTGTGACCGGGTGAACGTGATGTACCTCGGGAAGATCGTCGAACAGGGGCCGGTCGACGACATCTTCCACGACACGAAACACCCCTACACCGAGGCGCTGTTGGGCTCGATCCCGCGGCCGGATCAGACCGTCTCCGACCTCGTCCCGATCGAGGGGACGATGCCGGGCGCGATGAACCCGCCCCCTGGCTGTCGGTTCCATCCTAGGTGTCCCGACGCCCGCGAGGCCTGTCGGGAGGTCGAACCCGAACTCTACGACGTCGGCCCCGAGCACCGATCGGCGTGTATCAAACACGCCGACGTCGGCTACTGGGAGAGCGAGCCGCTCGAGGGACGCGAGACTGAGACGGTGGAGGGACGCCCGTGAGCTCGGCGCTCGAGGCGAGAGAGGAGGTCGTAAGCGGCGAGATGCTGCTCGAGGTCGAGGGACTCACGAAGTACTTCAAGTCGGATACGGGACTGCTCTCGGGACTGTTCGGCTCGGACCTCGTCGAGGCGGTCGACGACGTGAGCTTCGACCTGCAGAAGGGCGAGACGCTCGCGCTCGTCGGCGAGTCCGGCTGCGGGAAGAGTACGTTGGCACGGACGATCCTCCAGCTGATCGAGCCGACCGCCGGCAGCGTTCGATTCAAAGGCGTCGAGCTCACCGAGAGCTCGAACCGGAAGCTCCGGCCGCTGCGCCGGGACATGCAGATGATCTTTCAGGACCCCCAGTCCTCGCTCAACCCGCGGATGAAGGTCGGTCGGATCGTCGAGGAGCCGATGAAGGCCCACGACATGTACGACGCCGCCAAACGCCGGGAACGCGCACGCGACCTGCTCGAACGCGTCGAACTCGAACGGGGCTACTACAACCGCTATCCACACGAGTTCTCCGGCGGTCAGCGCCAGCGGATCAATCTCGCTCGCGCGATGGCGACCGACCCCGACCTGATCGTCTGTGACGAGCCGGTGAGCGCGCTCGACGTGAGCGTGCAGGCGCAGGTGCTGAACACGATGCGGGAGCTCCAGGAGGAGTTCGGGCTCACCTACCTGGTGATCAGCCACGACCTCTCCGTCGTCCGGTACATCGCGGATCGGGTCGCGGTGATGTATCTGGGTCACATCGTCGAGCTCGCGGAGAAAGAGGAGCTGTTCGAGAACCCGAAACACCCCTACACGGAGGCGCTTCTCGGCGCGATTCCGGTGCCAGACCCGAGGGAGGCGAACGCCCGGGGGACGCTCGAGGGCGACGTCCCCAGCCCGATCGACCCGCCGTCTGGCTGTCGGTTCCGGACCCGCTGTCCGAAGCTGATCCGGCCCGGCTCCGCGGATCTGGAGGGTATCGAGCTCCCGGAGGAGGCCAGCGAGGCCGCCCTCTCCGAGTACGAGATGAGTGAGGCGGAGTGGGAGAACACGCTCGCGTTCACGAGGGGGGTGCGCCGGCGGTCGTTCACGATCCAGGAGGGCGGGATCGACCAAGAGGAGTCGGTGCCGCTGTCGGAGGCCGAGGCGGTCGTCGACCGGGAGTTCTTCGAGGGGACGCGACCCGGCGGCGAGCCCGATCGAGTGATCGACGAGGCGACCGCGATGCTCGCCGAGGGACAGTGGCAGGAGGCAGCAGAGCGGCTCCGGCGGACGTTCGAGGAGACGAGCATCTGTGCGCTCGACAGACCGCACTACACCGTCGAATCGGTCTACGGGACCGGCGAGCACTTCACGGCCTGTCACCTTCACCGGGAGTGAAGCCGTACCGTCGTCGAGTCCCGCGTGCGTGGGGTCGTGGCGACGAACGCACCGATCTCGTACTCGCCCGGCCTCGCCGGGTGCCAGCGGGTTGGTGTCCCGCTTCGTTTGAACCGGCCGTCCCACGAGCGCTCGATCGAGATCGTCTCGTTCGCGCGGAGTTCGATGCTGGTCGGCCGGTTCGATCTGTACAGCGGCTCGTCGCTGGCCGACAGCAGGCCGTCGACCGTCCAGCCCCAGATCCGCCGTCCGTCGATCGGTACCTCGACCGGAAGCGGGAGCCGGTTGCGTATCTCGATCGTGATCCCCACCGTATCGCCGACGGCGTACGCCTCGCGGTCGGTTTCGACGGAGACCGACAGCCCCGCGGTAGCGAGGCGTGCCGGGACGAGCGGGCTCAGCCCCCTCGAGAAGACGTTCATCTCGTCCTCGACGTCGAGTGGGTCGTCGTCCGGATCCCGACCCGGTCGCCGCTTCCGTCCCATTACCCGGGCGTCAGAGACGGCGGCGAATGTCGCTTTCGGTGCTCCACGGCGGTGTGAGGAGCTCCTCGGGGCTCCGGATCACGTAGTCGGGGCTCGGATCGGGCGTCGCGTCGGCTCGGTGGCCGTTCGCCACCCACGTGCTCGCGAGACCGGCGGCGTGTGCGCCCGCAACGTCCGTCGCGAGGGAGTCGCCGATGTGGACCGCCCGATCGGCGGTGGCGCCGAGCGCGGAGAGCGCGCGCCGAAACGGGGTCGGGTCGGGCTTCGCGGGCGTGTCGTAGCCAGCGTAGACGACGGTCTCGAAGGCGTCGCGGAAGCCGAGCGTCGCGAGCTTCCTGTCCTGGGCCTCGGGTGGACCGTTCGTGACCAGGCCGATCGGGTGCCGCTCGCCCGTTCGATCGAGCGCCTCGCGAGCACCCGGGAGCGGGCGGACGTTCCCCGGGTCACGCTCTCTGGTGTAGATGCGGGCGGCCTTGCGGCCGACGTCGGCCGCGAGGCCGGCATCGCGAACGAGCGAGGCGAAACACCGCTCGCGGAACGTTCCGAGGTCCCCATCGGTCCCCCGCTGGTGGTACAGTTCGTCGAACCGGTCGTAGTACTCCTCCCCTGAAAAGGGCCTCTCGACCCCGAGTCGACCGAACGCGAGATCGAGCAGCTCGTCGCTGCTCCGGCGATACTCACAGAGCGTTCCGTCGAGGTCGAAGAGCACGGCGTGTATCTCGGTCATACTCTCAGATGATAGCTGCCGCTCATGTACGACACCCAACCATATAAAGACAGCCACCCCAGCAGCCGTTCGATGCGTTCTCGGTGGACCGCCTCCGGATCGGCGTGGCGACGGCGCTCCCACGGCGGGATCGGGACACGATCGGCCAGCGCCGTCGACGTGAGTGGCCCGTCCGCCCGGAGCGCCGCCAGTACCTCCTCGACGCCGTAGATCCCCTCGACGAACCGCTCCCGGACCGTCCCTTCAGCGACCGCCTCCCCCGGGCGATAGATCCCGCTCTCGCCCTCACGGAGGAGGCCGAGTGCCAGCGCGAGCGAGAGCCACGCCTCCGACTCGCGCGCCGAGATCCACTCCACCCTGGTCGCGAGTGATGACCGGAACGTCTCCCTGGGTTCTGGGACGAGCGGGGCCGCCTCGGTGATGTCGGCCAGGGAGTCGAGCGACGGTGGGGGCGGCGGAACCGCCTTCAGCCGCATCAGAGCTCGAAGCTCGCTTCCAGCAACCGCTCGTTTCGCTCGCCGTGGACGGTCGTCGATCCGCCGACGACGTCGACGGTCACCTGTGCGGGGGCGAACACCGTCTCGGGTACCTCGGAGAACGTCCAGTCGGCGTCGGCGAACACCTCGGCGAACGGTCGACCGTACTCGTCGGCGGCGGTGGAGGGGAGGTCGGCGAAGACGTCGCTCTCCTCGCGCACAATCAGGTGGACGCGACCGCCGTAGGCGAGCGCGTCGTTCGTCCGACCGATCGCCGCCTCCTCGTTCGCGGCGACCGGTGCGACGGGTGCGCTCGCGGTGGCGCTCAGGACGTCGAGAGGGTCGTAGCCGAGTTCGAACAGCCGAAACATCGCGAGTTCGGCCGCCCGGCCCGCGACGCAGACGCTCCCCGCGACGCTCGCGGTCGGTACCGTCGGGAGGAAGACGCTCCCCGGCTCGACCTCCGCGAGATCCGCGACGTGCTCGGCGACCGCGTCCGTCGGGAGGTCGCCGGTCTCCAGTGCCAGTACGGCGAACTCGAAGGCGTCGTGGTAGCCGAGCTGAACGAACTCCTCCTCCTCGCCGACGAGCGCCCGTGCGGGCCCGCTCCCGAGCGCCTCGTAGCCGTCGACGCTCACCTCCCAACCCGCCTTCTGCGAACAGAGCAGCGCGACCGCCGGGTGATCGGTCGTGAGCTCGACCGCCGGGATCGGCGCCCCCGCGACCTCGCCGAGACGCGAGTCCACCGTCGCGAGCCCGGCGGTCTGGATCTCGCTCAGCAGGAGCCCGGCCTCGATCCCGCCCGCGTTCTCGACGCCGAAGTCGAGGACGGTCGCCCCGCAGTCGAGTTCGAAGACGCCGACGTTGAGCGCGTCGGCGAACTCTATCGCCTCGTCGACCAGTTCGAGCGCCAGTCGATTGAGACTGTCCATGTCGGCGCTTCTCGCGCCGGTGTAATGTGCGTGCCGGTCAGCGATCGCTCCGCGCCTCGCGTCCGAGTTCCTCCTCGACGGCCTCGACCTTCCCCGCCGCGCCGGTCTCCCGGCCGCGCTTGTCGTCGATCTTGAACACCGTGCTCACGCGCTCGTGGTCGACCGCCTCGTGGGCGGCCCGCGCGGCGGCGAACAGCTCGCCGGCCTCCTCGGCCTCGAGGATCGTCCCCATCGCCGTCGTCTCGTAGGAGACGTCGAACTCCTCGAGCGCCTCGACCGCCGCCGCGACCTCTTCGGCCATACTCCCCTCTTTCACCGGTGCCACGCTGAGAAAGCCGATCGCAGTCATAGCCGGGAAGACGCCATCCCAGCGCTTAGTTCCCTGGCACGCATCTGAACCCGTAGCCGTCCTCCTCTCCCCTCCGACTACCGCTCGCCCGAGGAGGCGCTGCCGGACTCCTCGATCCTCGACTCGTACTTCGCGAGCGACTCGGCGAGCGCGTCGTTCGCGTCGATCCCCAGCGATTCGGCGGTCGCGAGCAGCGAGAAGTAGGCGTCGCCGATCTCGTCCGGCTTCACCTCGATCGCCTCGGGGGACTCGCCCCACTCCGTGGACTTCGTCGCGTCGGCCGCGACCTCCCCAACCTCAGCGACGAGGTCGAGGATCCAGTACTCCGGGTCGCTGTCGATGTCGTGAGCCGCGACGAACGCGGCGACGGTCTCCTGTTCGTCCATATCGGATACTCCTGTACGCTCGGCGGCCTAAACGTATCGAACCGGCAGAACACTCGCGGTCTCTCACCCGCGTCGGGACCGGGCCGCGGTCGGGATCGCTCCGATCGGCCGGTCGACACCGTCCGAAAACTAGTACTAGCGACACCAGTTGGTGCGGTTGACGGACGTGGGTCGTCCATGCCGGGGGAGCACGAGCGACGCCGGGGGGAGCGGACGACACGTCGTACCTACCTGACACCATCGCGGGTGGCGACCCCGCTGTCCTCGTCCTCGATCACGAGGTCGTCGTCCGGAACCTGGCCGTGCCGACAGCCGGTTCGGGGTCGCGTTCGACGGTGTCCGGGGCGGCACCGCGGTGGACATCACGGTCACGAGAGCCCGCCTCTCCGGGATCCAGTCGGGTGCGACCTCGAACTCGACCGTCCGGCGGACCAGGGTCACCGACGCGACGGCTGGAGTCGTCTGTTTCGAAGCCGACCGGAACATCCTGTCTGGAAACGCCGTCGCCGGCTGCGAAGGCTCGGGGATCGATCTCCTCGACACGAGGGCGAACCTGATCGTGGAGAA
>SKXI01000301.1 GCA_007128515.1 Halococcaceae archaeon
CCCGTACGAGCGGACACGGAATACGGTGTGGATGAGCACCGTTCGGAACGGGGGTTGTTGCCTCTGGCCCCCGTAACCGATCACACCTCTTCTGTGATCGCTCGTCTCCCACCGGACGGTCGGGACGAGCGTCCGCCGGATCGCGGCTCGTAGGTCCGACACCCGTCGAGTGGTTCGACGTCCCGTTCACAGGGATGGGTGCGACCGGTCACCGGTTCGACTGCACGCCGGCGTGCGGTCGATACAGGAGTGACTCGCACCCATCAGTATCAGTGGCCGGCCGCGTCCCACCCGGCGGTCTCCGGCGCGCCACGACACTCCTCGATCCGTTCGGCGAGCGCGACGTCGGATTCGGTCGCGAGCGACCCCACCCCCTCCGAGCGCTCCGCCCACTCCGCGGCCGACTCGCTCACCCACGACCGGCAGTCTACGGCCCGCTCGTACGCCGAGTCGAAGACCGTCTCGTTGTGCTCGGTCGTTCCGGGCGCGCTCGCGAGCGCGGCCGCGACGAACGAGGCCCTGTCCTCGTCGGTGAGCGTCCCCTCCTCACTCCGGGTGACGACCCCGTCGAGCCGTTCGGGGTGTGGGTGGACGAACACCTTCGATCCGATCGCACCCGGTCCGAGCAGCAGCCCTGAGAGCCCCTCCGGAACCGACCGGTCGAGCAGCCGATCCCCGCCGAAGGCGTGCTCGACCCGTTCGCACTCGGTCTCGACCGCCAGTTCGAGGTTGTGTCCGGGGTACTCCGCACACTCCTCCGGGTAGGTCTCGGTCCCGTGAATCCGACACTGGAGCGTCGTCGGGTCGAGGAAGGTACACGTCGGAAGCCAGTGCGGGTCGGTCCCGAAGGGGGCGACCGGCTTCGAGGGCGTTCGCAGACCCAGAAAGAACGCGGGTTTACCGTCGATCGCGGCGAGGCGGGCTCCGTCCACCTCGACGGCCGGGTCCTCCGGTTCGGCGAGCCAGAGCCGGGGGGTCATCGCGTCGGCCAGCCCCCCGTCGACGAACGCTCGGGCGTCCTCGCGGGTGAGCGGGACGAGGTTGTACGCCCCGTCGAGGGGCTCCCTCGGCCCGCGGCGTTCGTGATCGGAGGGGTGGGCCGAGAGCGAGCGCCAGTCGATACAGCAGCCGGCACAGCCCGCACAGTTCACCTCCATACCCCCTCCTGGTGATCGGACGACAAATACTGTCGGCCCCGGGCGATCGGCCGATACCGCCCCGGACGCGGCTGGGCGGCCGCCCTTCCGCTGTGCGCTCGCGTTCTGCGGCCGAATCATAGGACATAATACCTCTTCCCCCTCATTACACACTACCCGACCGTGTAAGGATTACCCTTTTACAGCGACCATCGGTGAGTCCCTAGCGGTGAAATACTGTGGTGAACTGTAGTTCCGTTTCACGGGTGGACGAACGTCCACTTCGAAGTTCGAGGTCGGACCGATGAGCGAGTGGGTCCCGACGACGTGCATGCGGTGTGCGGTCGGCTGTGGCCACCTCCAGCGCGGCGTCGACGTCGGTTACGGGCTCGACGTCGTCCGCGGGGACGCGAACCACCCGGTGAACCGTGGACTCGCCTGTCGCCGGGGCGTCCGGGAGACGGCCGACCCGGGCGGGACGTGGCTCACGCGGCCGCTCGTCCGGCGCGGCGGCGAACTGGTCCGGACGACCTGGGACGTCGCGCTCGCTGCCGCTGCCGAGGGACTCGGGGAGGCCGCGAGGGAGAACCCGAACGGCGTCACCGTGCTCGGGAGCGGCCAGCAGACGAACGAGGCTGCCTACCTGTTGGGGAAGGTCGCTCGCGGCGGCATCGGCACGCGCTACTACGACGCGAACACGACCCTCTGCATGGCGAGCGCCGTCACGGCCTACTACGACGCCTTCGGGAGCGACGCCCCTCCGCCGACGTACGACGACGTCGACGACGCCGACTGCCACGTCGTCTGGGGGGCGAACCCGTCGGTCGCCCACCCGGTCTTCTTCCGCTGGGTCGTCGACGCCGCGAGCGGCGGATCGGCGGCGGACCCGGAGCTGATCGTCGTCGACCCGGTCGAGAGCGAGACGGTCGACGACGCCGACGCGCACGTCCGACCGGCTCCCGGCGGCGACCTCGCGCTCGCCCGCGCCGTGCTCGCCCGGTTGATCGAGACCGACGGGATCGATCGCGAGTTCGTCGAGTCGTACACCGATGGGTTCGACGCGCTCCGCGAGGACCTCCCGACACCCGTGGCGGGCGCGGAGGCCGCTGGCGTCTCGATGGGGGCGGTCGACCTGCTCGCCGAGGCGTTCGGGGGAAAAACGCTCGTCTACTGGGGGATGGGCGTCAATCAGAGCATCCGGGGGACGGAAACCGCGGGCGCGCTGATCGACTGCTGTCTCGCGACGGGGAACCTCAGACCGGGAAGCGGGCCGTTCTCGCTCACCGGACAGGCGAACTCGATGGGGACGCGCGTCTGTTCCTCGAAGGGGACCTGGCCGGGTCACCGGCCGTTCGAGGACCCCGAGAGCCGGGAGGTCGTCGCCGAGACCTGGGGCGTCCCCGAGGATCGGCTCCCGGAGGACCCGGGACCGGGGCCTGTCGGGATCGGTCACGAGATGGCCGACGGCGAGGTCGAGGCGTGCTGGGCGGTCGCGACGAACCCCGCGGCCGGCCTGCCCGACGCGGGCGAGGCGCGGGAGGCGCTCTCGGAGACGTTTCTGGTGGTACAGGACGCCTTCCGGACCGAGACGACCGAACTGGCGGACGTCGTGTTGCCCGCGGCGACCTGGGGCGAGTCCTCCGGCACGGCGATCAACATGGAGCGACGCGTCTCGCGGGTACGCGCCGCGACCGACATCCCCCCGGCGGTCCGGACCGACCTCGACACGATCGCGCTGATCGGTGAGCGGATCGCCCCGGGGATCGTCGAGCACCCGCCGGCCGACCCCGAGAGCGTCTTCGACGAACTCAGAGGGCTCACCGCCGGAACGCCCGCCGACCTCTCGGGGATCACCTACGATCGTCTCGACGCCGAACTCGCCGTTCGCTGGCCGGCCCCGACGCCGACGAGCGAGGCCGGCTACCGGTACTACGAGCGACGGGACGGGGGTGAGCGCTGGTCGTTCCCGACGCCGTCGGGCCGGGCGCGCTTTTCTTCGCTCGCGACTGACGAGACGGGCGAGGGGCTTCCCGATCCGACCGACGAGACGTATCCGCTCACGCTGACGACCGCCCGGGAGCCCGACGGCTACAACACGGGCGTGCGGACCCGCGGTGACGACGAGACGGCCGCGCCGGTCGCCCGACTCCATCCGGAGACGCTCGAGGAGAGCCTGGAAGCGGTCGACCGGGGGACCGCGACGCTCGCCTCCCGTCGGGCCTCGATCGCCGTCCGGGTCCACCCCGACGACCGGATTCCACGAGGGCTCGTCTGGCTCCCGATCCACCACCCGTCGGTGAACGACCTCACCCCGCCGGACGTCGATCCCAGGTCGAGGGAGCCGAACTACAAGCAGTGTGCGGTCGCGCTCTCGGCGCCGGAACCGACGAACCCGCTCGTGAGCGACGAACTCGCGCCCACGACCGACTGAGAGGGCCTACCGTAGCCGACCAGCGGTCTCGGTCGCCGATCGACCGATCCCATCTCTCGATCCCGAACCGGGAACGCTCTGAACGTCTTCGATACTCCCTACGAGCGGGTGCCGCGCTCTCCGGACGCGTTTCGAGGCCCAACCGCTCTCGATCCGGATTCGCTCGTCTCCGGGGAGCTCCCGGTCGCGAACGCCGTCGCTCCCCGTCGCGAGTCTCCTGCAGAACACGGTTCGTGGACCCGATCGGGTCGCTTCCGATCGGGTGGAGGGCCGAAGCGTTCGCTTATTCGCCGGTGCCGCGGACGGTGAAGACGGGCACGTCGGCCGTCCGGACCACCTTCTCCGTGACGGAACCGAGCAAGTACCTGTCGAGGCCGCTCCGGCCGCGGGTCGCCATCACGATCAGGTCGGCGTTCTCGTTGCCGTACGCGAGGATCTCCCGGTAGGGGTCGCCCTCATCGATCCGGGTGTGTACCTCGACGTCGGCGGCGTTCGCCCGCTCTTCGGTCTCGCGGACGACGCGCTCCCCGCGCTCGCGGAGCGAGCCGATCGTCGTGGTCCCCGTCGCGCCGAGGTCGGCGTAGGTCGTGTTCACCACGTAGAGGACGTGGATCCGGGCGCCGTAGGTCTTCGCCAGGCTCAGCGCGTGGTCGAAGGCAGTCGCCGCGCTCTCGCTCCCGTCCGTCGGGAACAGGACGTCGTCGTAGGTAGGGTAGTTCATAGAGGCTCCATCAGTCACCGCTCGCGACGGGGCCGCTGGTCGTTCCCGGCTCGTCGACGATCCAGCCGCCGGTCGTCGCCTCCTCGGCGACCTCGGGCTGGAAGACCCAGGCACAGAGCACCGGGATCGGGATCATCGTCGCGCCGACCAGCGCGTAGCCGACGTGGAGGTTCGGGAGGAAGGGCGCGGCGAACGCCAGCGGGTAGACGACGCCGCCGACGGTACCCACGCCGCCGACGATTCCCGCGACGCTGCCCGAACTGTTCGGGAACATCGCGGGGACCTGCGCGAAGATCGCTCCCTCCGAGAAGGCACAGCCGAGGCCGACGAAGAAGCCGGCGACGACGGCGACGTAGATGTTCCCGGTCAACCCAGCGAGGGTCATGCCGAACATCGAGGCCGTGACGAACACCAGGGTCGTGAACGTCCACTGTTCCCTGTACCGCCCCTCGAACCAGGGGAGGAAATCGCGTTCGTTGCGTGCGA
This sequence comes from Halococcaceae archaeon, assembly GCA_007128515.1. Taxonomy (GTDB): domain Archaea; phylum Halobacteriota; class Halobacteria; order Halobacteriales; family Halalkalicoccaceae; genus Natronorarus. Next base: position 4,775 of record SKXI01000301.1, read on the forward strand.
CGACGTCGCTGATCCAGCCGCCGATCGGCCGGAGCAGGCCCGCCGCGATCGAGAACGTCGCCGCGAACGTCGCCGCGATCACGATGTCGCCCTGGCCGAACGCCTCCCGGTAGTAGGTCCCGAGCCAGCCGTTCATCGCGAGTTCGAGCCCGAAGGTCATGATGTAGGCGACCGAGAGCACGACCGCGCCGTACCGGGTGGAGATGAACAGGAACCCCTTGAGGCTCGTGCTCTCCCTCGTCGCGCGGCGCTTTTCTTCCGTCTTCGCTGCCTCGCCGAAGACGAAGTAGATCACCCCGAGGACGATCGCGAGCACCCCGGTGTAGAAGAAGGCCGCCCGCCAGTTCGTCGCGAACAGGGGATCGGCGTAGCCGTCGCCGAAGATCCGTGGGAGCGTGAAGTACGCCCCGAGACCCGCGCCCGCGTTGCCGACCCCGGCGAAGATCCCCTCGGCCAGCCCGAGGTTCTCCTCTTCGAACCACTCGGCGACGTGCTGGATGCCGATGACGAACGTGATCCCCGCGAGCGAGGCGACGATCCGCGAGACCATGAACACCTCGTAGGTCCAGGCGAACGCGCTGAGTATCGAGAAGACGCCGACGGTCACGAGCGTACACCCCGCGGTGACGGGCGCGCCGTAGCGGTCGGTGAGCGGCCCGATCGCGATCCGTCCAAGTGGGACGGCGACGATCGCCGCGCTCGCGACGACGCCGAGCTGGGCCACCGAGAGGCCGAACTCGTCGGCGATCCCGCCGGTGTACGGGGCGAACGAGAACCAGATCACGAACCCGAGGTTGAACATCGCGGTCGCCAACAGGAGCGTGCGCCACTTGCCGTAGATCACGGCTCGTCTCTCCCGTCCCGTTCGATCCGTGGAGCTCCACATCTACGTTTGTACACGAATAATCTCGTTGGATGTACGTTCATCGTCGAATTCAAGCCAACCCTGGCCAGTATCACTTATAATCTCTTCTTTCAACCTGATAGTAAACCTATGACGGTGGTCGTCTCCCGGGTAGCATGGGGAGGTGTATTACAGGTTTAAGGATCTACGGGTGAGGACGCGACACGGACGGCTCTTTCGCGAGTGAAGGTGGTTGAATTCGAAAAAGGGGTGTCGAAATCGTTCGAACGTCGAATTCCCGCACTGGTACCTCCTAGTACTGCTCCTATCGATTCGAGGTATCAGGAAGTCGATCCAGACGTTAAAATAACCCGAATGAACTAATGAATAGCGTTATACGTCGCGATCGGGCGTCTCTCTTCGTGACTTCAACGCATGAGTCGTCCTATCGCGCCGTTTCGGTCGTCATTCGTCGAATCCAGTGGGGAGTGTGATCGCTGATGGCACCGAAGATCGAGGAGTGGAAGGCCGACTGCTACGGCCAGGAGCTTCGCGAGCGGATCCTCGAGTTCGCCGAGGCGGGCTACGAGTCGATCCCCGAGGACGAGCGAAAGAAGTGGTTCTCGCTGTTCAAACACTGGGGGGTGTTCCACCAGCGCGACGGCCAGGAGGGCTACTTCATGATGCGGCTGTCGAACGCGGGGGGCGTGCTCTCGCCCGGACAGCTCCGTGCCATCGGCGAGGTCGCCCGGGAGTACGCGAGCGGGCCCGTCGAGAACCCCGTCTTCGGCGACGCCTGGATCGACCTCACGACCCGGCAGTCGGTCCAGCTACACTGGATCGACCTGGAGGACGTCCCCGCTGTCTGGGAGAAACTGGAGGGGGTCGGCGTTCACAGTCACTCCTCCGGTGGGGACTCGATGCGCAACATCAGCGCGTGTCCGGTCGCCGGGAAGGACGCCGACGAGTTCATCGACTCGCGAGCGCTCGTCGAGCGCTTCGACACCGAACTCAGGCGCGAGGACGTGATGGCGAACCTCCCCCGGAAGTTCAACATCAGCGTCACCGGCTGCTGTGAGGGCTGTGCCCAGGACTCGATCAACGACATCGGGCTCGAACCCGCCGAGACGGAGATCGATGGCGAGGAAGTGAGAGGGTACAACGTCCGCGTCGGCGGCGGCCTCGGCGGACGACAGCCCCGGAAGGCGCGTCCGCTCGACGTCTTCGTCACGCCGGAGGAAGCGTACGACGTCGTCAGCGGGTTCGTCGAACTGTATCGGGAGGAAGGGAGCCGGGAGGCGCGCGGCCGCTCGCGCAGCCGCTTCTTCGTCGACGAGTGGGGGACGGAGGAGATCAGGGAGGCCGTCGAGGCCGAGCACGTCGAGTTCGACCTCCGAAGCGCGGGCACCGACCTTCGAGCGGAGTACACGTACAACGCGGGGACGGTCCGTGGCGGCGACCACGTCGGCGTCCACGAACAGCACGACGGGGACTACTACGTCGGTCTCGGCGTCGCTGTCGGCCGGATCGGGGCCGAGGACGTCGTGGGGTTCGCGGACCTCGCCGACGAGTACGGCTCGGGGGAGGTGCGGCTCACCCGCAGACAGAACCTGCTGCTGATGGACGTCCCCGAGGACCGGGTGGAGGCGCTCCTCTCGGAACCACTCTTAAAGACCTACAGCCCGGAGCCACACCCGTTCACGCGTGGATCGATCGCCTGTACGGGGACGGAGTTCTGCCCGCTCGCGCTGACCGAGACGAAGGCGCGTCACGCCCGGATCATCCGCTGGCTGCGCGACAACTGCGAGGTCCCCGCCGACGTCGAGGACGTCCACGTCCACTACTCGGGCTGTACGGCCGACTGCGGGCAGGCGTACACCGCCGACATCGGCCTGCAGGGGATGCGCGCGCGCAAGGACGGCGAGATGGTCGAGGCGTTCGACATCGGCGTCGGCGGCGGGATCGGCGAGGAGCCGACGTTCGTCGAGTGGATCCACCAGCGGGTGCCCGTCGACGAGGGGCCGGCGGTGATCAAGAAGCTCGTCGAGGCGTACGCCGCCCAGCGATCCGAGGGCCAGTCGTTCCGGGCGTGGGTCGACGAGACGGGGATCGAGGCGGTCACCGAGATCGCGGAACCCGAGGAGACCGACTACGAGGACCCGTACATGTACGACGCGAAGCAGTCGTGGTACCCGTTCGGCGAGGACGCGCCGCCGGGTGAGGGGGAGATCCCGGTGACCTCCGATGACTGACCCTGTACGGGAGGCCCGTCCGGAGGGACGCCGCGAACGACCGATCAACGCCTCCGCCGACGTCGCCCCGGAGCTGTTCGAAGCGGGGGAATAGCACTTCTCCTTCCCGCTCGTTCTTCCGGTATGAGCCCCGAACCCTGCGAGAGCTGCGGACGGCCCGTGAAGGCCGCGGGCGGGATGGAGAACCTCTGGGTGCACGACCAGCCGACGGCGACCGGGATGACGCTCGAACTGCCCGACGACACCGAACACTTCCTCTGTTTTCCGTGCATCGACCGCCTCCCCGACGAGTCGACGGCGGCCGACGTGGAGGCGCTCGATCCAGAGGAGATTTAGCCCGTCCGACGGAGGGTGAGACGTGGAGCCCTCCCGAATCGAATCGGCCTTCCCCGCACCCTCCTTCAGGGGCGCCCAGCAGCGGGCGCTCTCGGACATCCGGAGCGCGTTCGAGGCCGGAAACGACGTCGTCCTCGTGCGCGCGCCGACCGGCAGCGGGAAGTCGCTGCTCGCACGCGCGATCTGCGGCGGTGCCCGGACCGTCGAGGAG
>SKXI01000201.1 GCA_007128515.1 Halococcaceae archaeon
CCGTCCGTATCGGTTTCGCGATCGAATCGACCCATCCGGGGTCCACGGTCGGGTTCTCGAGCCCCGCTGGAATCCGAGAGAGGACGGTCGTGAGTACTGTTCACACCGCTCCCGTGAACGTCACAATGGAAAGGTTGACGCCGCTCGATGGCGGTATATAGGGTGGATGACGCGTGTCGTGGTCCCGGTCAGGTACCCGCTCTCGGAGCACTCGGAGCGAACGCTCTCGAAGGCGATATCGGTCGCCGACGACCGGGACGCGGAGCTGACGGTGTTGCACGTGAACCTCTATCAGAACGGCGGCGAGATCAGCCGCTCGGACCTGAAGCGGGCGGTCGAAGCCGAGTTCGGCCGCGTCGAACGCGCCCGGTACGTCGTCCGCTCGGGCTTTCTCGTCGAGGAGACGATCCTCGACGAGGTCGCGGGCGAGAAGGCGGACATCGTCGTCGTGGGCCACAAGCAGGCTGGCCGCTGGCGTCGGGCGATCCGTCGGCTGACGAAGAACCCCGACATCGAGGGGTTTCTCAAGGAGCGCCTCGACTGTACGGTGATCACGGTCGGACTGTAGCCCGCTCCCCGAGTGACCCGCTCGATCAGGCGGCCCGGTCGTCGCCCACGGGCGAGATCCCCAGGTCGGCCGCCCGTTCCTCCTCGACGCTGACCCGCGCCTGGCCGCTGGTCTCGTCGAAGACGACGTGCTGGTGGGGGTACGGGAACTCCACGTCGATCTCCTCCTCGGCGAACGCGTCCCAGATCTTCTGGTTGATCCGCGAGCGGATCCCCGGCATGTAGTACGGGGTCTCCACCCAGTACCGCATCCGCAAGTGGACGCCGTGATCGCCGTACTCCTGGACGTAGCAGACCGGCGCGGCCGGGTAGCGTGCGTTACCGATACGGATCGGCGGACCGCCGGAGACGACGTCACCGATCGACCGAGCGGAGCGGATCATCACCGTTCGCGCACGGGCGACGTCACCCTCGTAGTTCACGACGAGATCGAAGGTGACGCGGGTTCGCTGGTCCTCGGCGGAGAAGTTGATCACGTCTCGTTCCCGGATCGTGGAGTTCGGGATCACGAGGAACGTGTTGTCCATCGTGAACACCTTCGTGTACCGGATCGTGATGTCCTCGACGAAGCCGCGCTGGCCGGTGTCCGCGATCTCGACCATGTCGCCGATCTCGTAGGGCCGGTCCGCGAGGACGAACAGCCCGTTGATCACGTTGCTCACGATCGGCGCGAGGATGATACCGATCACCGCGGAGATCACCGTGACGGAGAGGACGATGTCCCGGGGATCGACGCCGATGTTCGCGACCGGGATCGCGACCGCGAGGAAGACCAGCACGACCGTCAGTCGGATCAGCCAGAGGACGGTCCGGGTGACGCTCTCGCGGCGAAACCGCTGGGCGACCGGCCGGCCGAGCAGCCGGACGACGAGCTTCGCGACCGACCAGCCGATCGCGAGCACGATCAGCGCGAGCAAGACGTTACCGACGTTCGTCTGCTCGAAGAGGAACTCCCAGATCGTAGCGAGCGCGGGCACCGCCTCGGCCGACATGGCAGTTCCTCTTCGCGTGGCCCGATAGGTGTGCCGATCCCCGGACCGCCACGGTGTCCCCCCGACCGTCGCGCGTGGTCAACCGATAAGCCAGCGGCCGTCGAAGGAGGACTATGGCCGAGAGACGCGACCCCGAGTTCAGCATCACACACGACTACGAACCGGCGGAGACGCTCGTCGTGGGCCTCTCGGGCGTCGGCCTCGCGGGGCTCACCGCGGTCGACTACCTCGTCGATCACCTCGGCATGACGGAGACGGGCTCGCTCAGCGCCGAGGGGCTGCCCGCGATCACCCCGTTCACCGCGGGGACGCCCAGACACCACACCCGGATCTACTCGCACGACGAGGTCCCGGTCGACGTGCTCGTCGGCGAGCTGTTCGTCCCGGTCTGGGCGGGGGAGGCGTTCGCCCGGTCGATCCTCGAGTGGACCGAGACTCACGGAACGAAGGAGGTCGTCCTGCTGATGGGGATCCCGCTGGCCCACGGCCCCGACGACCACAAGACGTTCTACGTCGCGACCGAGGACTACCAGGAACGCCGCCTGTTCGGGGCAGAGGTCCCCGCGATGGGGACGGGCTTTCTCGACGGGGTGAACGCGAGCCTCGTCGGCCAGGGGATGGACTCCGACCTGGGCGTCTGCGTCCTCGTTACGCCCGTCCACGCACGGACGCCGGACGCCGAGGCCGCCGTCAGGCTGGTGAGCACGCTCGAGTCGATCTACGGGATCGACGTCGACGTCGCCCCGCTCGAGGAGTTCGCGGGCGAGATCCAGCAGCACTACGCCCAGCTCTCCGAACGCCTCCAGCAGGCCGCGGTGAGCGACGTGCCCGAGGACCGGATGTACATGTAATGCGTCCCTCACACTACAGGATGTAATCCGGAGAGGTCGTCACGGTCCCGGGTCGCGAGAGCGCTCGTACGGTTGCGGTCGACACCATGTCCTTCCGCCCGGCCGGTTTGTGATGTATGACTCTCGACTTACGTAGTACGAAATAGCTTAGTATTACGAAGTCGTATCAATACTACCTGTGAGCGAAAGTATGGACGACGGGGAGATAATCCGCGTCTCGAAGAAGGGCCAGGCCACCATCCCGAAGGAGCTCCGAGAGCGGTTCGGAATCGCCACACCTGGGCGCGTATTCATCCATGAAGAAGACGAGAGGATCGTCGTCGAACCGCTCCCCTCGGTGGAGGAGGTCCGGGGAATCCACGCTGGACGGTACGAGCGAGGCGAGGTCTTAGAGCGACTCCGAGAGATGAAAGAGGAGGACAGAGAACTCGAACGAGAGAAAGAGAGAGGATCCGGTTCGCGTCGATGACGTACGTCTTCGACACCGAACCGCTCGTCGCGTACCTCTACGACGAACCCGGTGCAGCGACCGTAGGAGAGCGCTTACGCGCGGTCGAAGCGGAAGAGGCATCCGGCGTCATCGCACACGCGACTGCTGTCGAGGTCGTTTATAAGATCGCGCGGCTCGAAACGGGCGAACCGAATCGACGCGTACCGTCGGAGGCCGAACTCGATGTCGGCGAGCGGGACCTCCGAATGCTCCGCGGCTTCGGTTTGCGCGTCGAAACCCCCTCGACCGGTGCGGTCGCACGCATCAAGGCAACCGGTGGAATCTCGCTCGGCGATGCGTACGCCGTAGCACTCGCGTTCGAACGGGAGGCGACGCTCGTCGTCGGTTCGGACCCCGAATTCGACGACCTCCCCGTAGCTGTGAAACTCGACCGAGTCCGCGAGGACCCTGCGGAATCGGGGCGATGGAACCGGCAGGGGTCGTGATACTGCCGGTCGAAACGGTCCGAGGACCTCCGACGTTCCGGAGTGCGAGAGGTCCGAACGACTCACACTCGACGGTACGAGAGGGTAGTCGCGCCCCTCACAACGGCTCTTTCTCTCACCGCTCGGGGTGCATCGTAAACTCCAGCGATACTCACCTGCCGGGTTGATATCGGCGGTGAGCCATACGTTCCGGACACTCCACCTCCGCCGGCGGTATCCGCTCGCGCGAGCCGTGTGGAGACGGCGAACCCGCCCGGTCGTCGGCCACGACCGCTCGGGGAGACTTCGTCGTCGGGATCGGTCGCCCCGATCCCGCGAACCTCGTCGTGAACGAGCCCTCCGCCCCACTCGATACGTGGTCGGCGACGTGGGCCGGGGCTTTCGGTCCACCGAACCGATCAGAGGGTGCTCTCGCCGGTTTCGGACTCGATGAACGAGGCGAGCGGCACAGCCCGCGAGGGTGAGCGGAACGAGGTCGACGGGGAGTTCGTCTGACGGGACAGTACCCGCTCGAGGAGGGTTCAGTCGTACACCATTCCGACACGGATGACCGCTCGCTTCGTTCGGTCTACGGTATTCGATCGTGAGAATCGAGGAGAGCGAGGTCCTGGAAGGACCGAGTTCCGAAACCACGTGCTACTCGGAAGTCGATACATAGTTTAGCGAAGAGGCGGAGAGGTCTGTATGGTCGACGACGATCTCCGCCTGACGATGGAACGGGTGGGCGATCGGTTCAACCTCGGCGAGTACGAGATCGACGCCTACCTCACGGTGCTCGAACACGGCCAGCTCACCGCGAGCGAGATCGCCGACCGGACCGACATCCCACAGCCCCGGGTCTACGACACCGTCCGAAGCCTCTCAGATCGGGGACTGGTCGAACTCCGGGAATCGCGACCGATGCAGATCATCGCGATCGACCCCGAGGAGGCCTTCTCGAACGTCCAGCAGTCGTTCGACGAGATGCTCTCCGAACTCGAAGCCCGCTACACCGCCCCCGCCCGCGCGACCGAGGCCGTCTCGCTCGTGAAATCCCGGTCGACGATCCTCAGACACCTCGTGGAGGTGATCGAGGCCGCCGAGTACGAACTCGCGCTCTCGCTGACCCCCGATCTGCTGGAGCGGTTCGAGGAGGAGCTTCGGGGAGCGATCAAACGCGGCGTGAGCGTCGAACTGCTGCTGACGCCCGCATCGGAGGTGCCCTCCGCCGAGGAGTTCGACTACAGCACCGTCGCGACGATCACCAAGGCGCGTCGGGGGATCACCACGCCGATCATCGCCGTCGCCGACGGCGTCTACTCGGTCTACGCCACCCAGGACGCGCTGCGCGACGACCAGGACCGCTACGGCGTGATCTTCAACAGGTCCGCGCTCGGCTTCCTCGTCTCCGGCTTCTACGGGACCGTCCTCTGGACAACCGCCGAGACGATCGCGTCGGACGGCGAGGGCCGTCCCTTCCCCCGCCGCTACGCCTCGATCCGTCGCTGCGTGAAGGACGTCACCGACCTCGGTGGCGAGTTCTACGCGACCGTCGAGGGCCGGGACGTCGTCACCGGCGAGCCCCGCGTCGCGCGCGGGCAGATAACGAACACCTCCTTCGAACCGACCGAGGAGATCGCCTCGCTCATCGTCGAGACCGACCATGGGACGGTCGACGTCGGGGGTCGCGTCGCCGCCCTGGAGGACATCGAGGCGCACGAGATCGTGATCGACCGCGATTCGCCACCGGAGCTGTAGGGCAACCCTTTTTCGCGCGAACGCTGTCGGTACGGTCGAATGAGCGACATGGAGTACACGAAGCTGGGCGAGACCGGCCTCGACGTCTCCCGGCTCTGTCTCGGCTGTATGAACTTCGGGAGCGACGCGGAGTGGATGATGGACGACGAGGAGGCGAGCGTCGACCTGATTCGGGAGGCGATCGACTCGGGGGTGAACTTCCTCGACACCGCGGACGTCTACTCGCACGGGGAGAGCGAGGAGATCGTCGGCCGGGCGATCGAGGACTACGACCGCTCGGAACTCGTCGTCGCGACGAAGGTGTTCGGCCGGATGCACGAGGGACCGAACGGACAGGGCCTCTCGCGAAAGCGCATCGTCGAGGGCTGTCGGGAGAGCCTCGACCGCCTCGGGCTCGACTACGTCGACCTCTACCAGATCCACCGCTTCGACCACGAGACGCCGATCGAGGAGACGCTCGACGCGCTCGACACGCTCGTCGACGAGGGCCTCGTCCGATATATCGGCGCGAGCACGATGGCCGCCTGGCGCTTCGGGAAGACCCTCTACGAGGCCGATCTGAACGGCTATCGCCGGTTCGTCTCGATGCAGCCGGAGTACAACCTCGTCGACCGCCACGAGGAGGAGAACGTCCTCCCGCTCTGTGCGGAGGAGGGGATCGGCGTGATCCCGTGGTCGCCGCTCGCGGGCGGTTTCCTCACCGGGAAGTACGACCGCGAGGCCGAACCGGAAGGCGACGTCCGCGCGGCGGGCGACGACCACACCCGTGCGCGGTTCACCGACGAGAACTGGGCGGTACTGGAGGAGGTCGAGCGACTCGCCGAGGAGAAGGGGACGACGCCCGTGGGGATCAGCCTCGCGTGGCTGCTCTCGAAGGAGGTCGTCGACGCGCCGATCATCGGGCCTCGCTCGCCCGAACAACTGGAGGGGAACCTCGAGGCGCTGTCGGTCTCGCTCACCGAGAGGGAGGTCGAGCGGCTCGAAACGCCGAAGGACCCGGTCTGGTCGCGGGCGATCGGTGACGTCTGAGAGGGATCATCGTGCCCACCCGGATCTCTCGGACGAGCACGTCACCGGAGTCGTTCGACTCGCGATCGAGGAAGTATAACGGACTGCCGTAGCCGTGAACCGCTGGGACCGAGGGACGGCCACCGGTCTGGGCGGTACGACTCACGGTAGTCCGGACGAGAGGAGTAACGTTTTATCACGTCCGGGCGAGCAGAACTGGGGGTGAACACGGAGGAGCTTCGGGGCGTCTTAGAGGAGGCGGGCCTCTCGCCCTACCAGGCGGACGCCTACGTGACGCTGCTCGACCTGGGGTCGGCCTCGGCGACCGCCCTGGCGGAGGCGAGCGAGGTGCCCGACCCAAGGATCTACGACGTCCTCCGGGCGCTCGAGGCCGAGGGGTTAGTCGAGACCTACCAGGAGGGCAGTCTCCACGCCCGCGCGAGCGACCCTGACCTCGTCGTGGGCGACCTCGTTGCGCGGGCGCGTCGGCTCGAGGCGGCGACCGAGGAGATCGAGTCGCGGTGGAGCGAGCCACCGAAGGAGACCAACCGGGTGGGGATCGTCAGACGGTTCGAGAGTCTCTTCGACCGGGCGCGGACGGCGATCGGCGAGGCGAACTATCGGATCCAGCTCTCGGTCTCGCCGGAGGAGTTCCGCACGTTGCGAGGGGACCTGGTCGAGGCGGTCGACCGGGAGGTGGACGTCCGGCTCGCGATCCACACCCGGTCCGCGGAGGGGACGGAGCTTCCGACGACCGAGGAACTCGCCGGCGCGTGTACGGAGGCGCGCCACCGGCCGCTGCCGACGCCGTTCGTCGTGCTGGTCGACCGCTCGCGGAGCTTCTTCGCGCCGCACCCGGACTCGACGAACCAGTACGGGGTGCTGGTCGACGACCGGACGCACACCTACGTCTTCCACTGGTTCTTCGCGACCTGTCTCTGGGAGGTGTGGGAGCCACTTCACTCCGAGCGGCCGTCGGAGCCCCCGATGACCTACGTCGACGTGCGCGAGTGTCTCCGGGCGATCGAACCAGCAGTCGAGGGGGGCTGGGAGGTCCTCGTCACCGTCTCGGGTTTCCAGACGGCGACGGGCGAGGCGTGTGAGCTCTCCGGACGGGTCGTGGCCGTGGAGTACAGTGCGACGGCGGCGGAGACTGAGGAGCCGTCGATCGCCCGCTACGCCGGCCGCGCGACGCTCGTCGTCGACACGGGGGAGGGATCCGTCTCGGTCGGCGGCTGGGGGTCGACGATCGAGGACGTCGAGGCGACGCGGATCGTCCTCGAGGCGATCGACTGATGCGGATCCGCAGGCCGGAGTACACCGGCGAGAACCGCTGTCTACCCTGCACGGTCGTGAACCTCGCGCTCGTGGGTCTGGCGGCGCTCGCGGTCGCGAGACGGTCTCGACCCGTCGGGCTGGCGGTCGGTGCCCTCGGTGCTGGCCTCGTCTGGGCGTGGGGATACGTCGTCCCCTTCACCCCACGGTTCGCCCCGCGCCTCGTCTCGCTGCTCCCGGTCGACCCGTTTCACCGCGAGGGCGAGCCGGGATCGCTGGGGGACGTCGGAGCGGTCGACGGGGAGGCCGTGCTCGGCGCGCTCGTCGAGGCGGGTGTCGTCCGGGTGACGGACGAGCGGGTCAGCCTCGACCCGGCGTTCGACGAGCGCTGGGCGGCGGAGATGGAGGCGCTCCGTTCGTCGTCGGATCGCACCCTCGCGGACGAACTCGCGGGGGACCTCGAGGGGGTTCGAACCGTGGAGGTCCTCTCGGTGGCGGGCGACACCCGCTTCGCGCTGGGCGAGCGCGGGCTCCCGGGGACGTTCGTCTCCCGGCCGGTGGCGATCGCCGAACTCGCGGCGATACGGGCGCTTCGACGTCGGGCCACCGGACTCGACCCGGCCGCACGACTGGCGGCTACCCGCCCGCTACGCGGGTTTCTCGAGCGCTGTCCGGCGTGTGAGAGCCGACTCGAAGAACGGGAGGTGCGGGGCTGCTGTGGCGGGCGGGACCCGCGGGACCTGCCCGAGGCGGAGGTGGTCTGTCCGGACTGCGGGGAGCGGCTGTTCACCGTCGAGGCGTGATTTACAACACCGGTAGTACACACGTTCATAACTATTAAGTGGGTATCACCCATCTCTCCGCGAGTATATGTCACAGGGGCGCACAGGCATGGGCAGACGACGGGGCCTCTCACGGAGACAGTTCGTCAAGGCGGCGTCCGCAGGTAGCGCGACGGCCGGTGTAGCGAGCCTGGCGGGCTGTCTCGGGGAGGCCCGTGAACCGGGCACGGTGGTGATCTCGGGCGACAGCGACTTCG
>SKXI01000253.1 GCA_007128515.1 Halococcaceae archaeon
GGGCGTCCTCGGCGGTTCGGATGCCGCCGCCCAACTGGACGGGGACCGAGACCGCGTCGACGATCCGTTCGATCGCCCCGCGGTTCACGCGTTCGCCCTCGAACGCCCCGTCGAGGTCGACGAGGTGGAGCGTCTCGGCGCCCTCGTCGATCCAGCGGCGGGCGGCCTCGACGGGGTCGCCGTATCGCGTTTCGGTACCGCGTTCGCCGCCGACGAGCTGTACCGCCTCCCCGTCTCTCACGTCGACCGCGGGGACCACCTCGAACCGTTCGAAGCCACTCATGGGCTCACGAGGCGGAGCGAGCGAGTAAAGCCACCGGAGACGGCAGTTGAAACAGCAAGCTATACCCGTTAGGCCCGCGAACCCGATGAGTGATGCCCACGGTAGAATACCTCAATTACGAAGTGCTTGACGACCAGGGCTGGGATATGGACGACGACGACCTCTTCGAGGAGGCTGCCGACGCCGGCCTCGACGAAGAGGATTACGGGTCACTAGATGTCAACGAAGGGGAGTACATCCTCGAAGCAGCCGAGGCACAGGGCTACGACTGGCCCTTCTCCTGCCGAGCGGGGGCCTGCGCGAACTGCGCGGCGATCGTCACGGAGGGCGAGATCGAGATGGACATGCAGCAGATCCTCTCGGACGAGGAGGTCGACGACAAGAACGTCCGACTCACCTGCATCGGTTCGCCCGCCGCCGACACCGTGCAGATCGTCTACAACGCGAAGCACCTCGACTACCTGCAGAACCGCGTCATCTGAGCGCCGGAGCCACCGGTTTTTTCACTGCGACGACCGTGACCGGTGAGCGGCCGTTATCCCCCGTGCGGGGGACGATCCGCTCGTCGTCATAGAGCGTGATCGCGTCGACGTTCACGTGGGATGCGTTCGCGTGGGATACACAGGTCGCGTCGGCGGTATGGACCGCGTCCGGAGGACGATCGAGCACGTTCACGGCGTGCCTTTCGCCCCGGACGACGACGGCCGTGGGATCGTCAATCCGTCCGACCGACTCGCACGGGTCTCGACCGGTAAAGCGGTATCCCCGTCGATCGTACCGGGACGAGATGACACTGGAGGTTCGAACCGGCGAACGGGTGGAGGTGATCGACGTGACGTCGAGCGTTCGGGAGCGGATCCCCCCGGGGATCGACTACGGGGCGTGTACCGTTTCGGTCCCGCACACGACCGCCGGGGTGGTCGTCAACGAGCACGAGTCCCGGCTGCTAGAGGACGTCGAGACGGCGCTCGAACGGCTGGTCCCCCGCGGGGAGTCGTACGCACACGACACGATCGACGACAACGCGGACGCCCACCTCCGGACGATGCTCCTCGGCGCGAGCGTCACGGTCCCGGTCCGAGAGGGCGACCTCGCGCTGGGCACGTGGCAGTCGGTACTGTTCGTCGAGTGCGACGGTCCCCGAACGCGTCGACTCCATGTGACGACGCTTCCGGGGGGCGCCCGACGATGAGCGCCCCATCGAGCGGGATCGTGCCGTCGCCGGCCGCAGCACCGATCGCCGGTTCCGGGTTCCCCGGTGCGCCGGTCGTCGTCGCGACGACGGCGATCGGTGCGTCGTGTTCGTGGCGACGCCGTGCGGGGAGGGGAGCGATCCGGTGCCCGGCCTTTACGATCAGGGCGACGTAGGAGGTCCATGGACGGGACTACCGTACGGGTCGGCGTTCTGAGCTTTCACGCGAGCCGGGAGTCGAAGGCGATCCTCAACGCCGTCGAGGCGCTGGGACACGAGCCCGTCTGGCTCCGCGAGACCGACCTCCTCGTCCGGTTCACGGAGGGAGCGTTCGTCCTCGAACCCGACGTGGACGTCGTGATCAACCGCCTGCTGCTCTCGACGGCGAAACAGCCCATCGAGGCGGTCGGGTTCGCGAACGCGATCGCGCAGTTCCGCCCGATCGTGAACGCCCCCGACGCCGCGGCCGTCGCCACGCACAAGATCGCGTCGGCAGCGCGGCTGGTCGACGCCGACGTTCCCGTCCCGGACACGGCACTGGCACTCGGCACGGGGACCCTCGACCGGATCCGCCCGGAGTTCGGCGACGAGTTCGTCTACAAGACGATCGTCGGCACCCACGGTGGCGGAGCGTGGAAGGTCCGGCGGGACGACCTGATCACCGGGACCGTGGGGACACGGAGAGCGTTCCTGCAAGAACTCGTCGGCGTCGACGACCGGCGGCCACGGGACCTCCGTGTCTACGTCGTCGACGGCGGTATCGAGGGTGCGATGTACCGCTACGCCGCGGACGAGGACTGGCGGACGAACGTCGCCCGCGGGGGCACCGTCGAGGACGTCACCGGATCGCTCCCCGAAACCGTCGCGGACGTCGCGAGGGCGGCGACCGACGCGGTCGGACTCGACTGCGCCGGCGTCGACCTGATCGAGGGTGAGGAGGGCTGGTTCGTCCTCGAGGTGAACCCCACCGCGGGCTTCAGGGGGCTCTTTCGAGCGACGGGCCGGAGTCCGGCGCCCGCCATCGCGAGGCTCGCGATCGAACGGGCCGGCGGCTCCGTCGACGACGACCGCGTCGAGGCGCTGGCGACGACGCTCGACGGTTCGACACCCTCGTGCGTCCGCGAGACCGTCGAGCCGGTCGAGACCGACACGCCGGTGATCGGGGTCGCCGAGCGTGTCGTCGTCAGCGGTACTACCGACACGAAGACGGTGATCGGGCGCGCCGATCCGTCCGAGGCACGGACGCGGATCGGTCTGCAGCTCGCGGCGGCGATCGGTGCCGGTCCGATCCAGGCCGGGCGGGCAGGAGCCGACGACGGCCGTCGTCGGCCCGTCGTCGACGTGGTCGTCGCCATCGGCGGCACCGAACGGACCGTCGACGCGACGGTCACGGACCGACCGGACTCGACGTACCCGCTCGTGCTCGGCCGCGACGTGGTCTCGGACTTCCGGATCGACGTCACGAACCGGTACGGGGAGCGGAACGTCGACCGATCACGGGAGTGAGCCCCCGGGCACCCCACGAGACGTATCCCCCGGAGAGGTGACCGGTCCGGCCGGGAGGCGTCGGCCTCCGGCTCGTTCGAGAGTCGCTCCGACCCGACGAGGCGAGCCCTCGCGGTCCTACCCTAGGATCTCGGATTCGACGACGACCGCGAGTCCGCTGCGGTGTACTGCCGTCGAGAGCAGACCGTCGTCGTATCTCTCGTAGGGCCCATCGTCGCCACCCGGATCCCTCAGGCACACCTGTCACCGGTGTCGTTCGATTCGAAACCGAAGAACTACCGACCCTCAGAATGATCCCTATCAGCGTTCGCGCTCCCGAATCGCGTGCTCGGTTTCCCGCGTGACGGTCTCGAGCCCGTCGCTGATCCGGACGTCGTACGTCTCGGGTTCCCGCACGCGCCGGTGTCGTGGAGGGAGCGTTTCGAGTTCTCGACGTGTCCGTTCCCGGATCGACCCCAGGTCCGGCGGAGTGTAGACGCACGATCCGTTTTCGAAGACCGTCGTGAGTCGAGGCTCTCCCGTCACCTCGAGCCGCTTGCCCCGGCGTGCGAGCACGTCGTATCGATACGAGCCGTCCCGTTCGACGCGATAGACCTCCTTTCGACCGGGGTAGGTCACTTTGCCGGGCGAGAGCTTCATGCTCGGGGACGACGCCCGGTCGCGTTCGACCGCGGTCAGTTTGTAGACGACGCCGCTGTCCGGGGCGTCCTTGCTGGTCGTCAACGCCGTCCCGGGGCCGAACGCCGTCGCGACGCCGCCGCGGTCGAAGAACTCCCGGAGGAAGTACTCGTCGACGCCCGAAGAGACGACGATACCAGCGTCGCCGACGATCCCGTGGACGTCCTTCGAGAGTTCGATCAGGTCGCCCGAGTCCAGCCGGACGCCGCCCAGACGGACGTCGCGATCTGCAGTCGCTGCGACCGCCCTCTCGGTGCCGCGAACCGTGTCGTACGTGTCGACGAGATAGGTCGCGTCGTCGCCGTAGGCGTCGGCGAACGCGTCGAAGGCGTCGCGCTCGGTGTCGAAACTCTGCACCCACGAGTGCGCCATCGTCCCGTGCGTCGGGACGCCGAAGCGCTCGCCGGCGAGCACGTTCGAGGTGCCGTCGAAACCGCCGACGTACGCCGCACGCGCGGCCTTGAGCCCCGCGTCGGTGCCGTGGGCGCGCCGGGAACCGAAGTCGACGAGCGCCTGTCCGTCGCCGCGTCTGCGGACGACGTCGGCCATGCGTGCGGCCTTCGTCGCGACGAGCGTCTGGAAGCCGACTTGGTTGAGCACGAGCGTCTCGAACAGCTGTGCCTCGAGGATCGGGGCGGTCACCTCGAGCAGGGGTTCGTTCGGAAAGACCGGCGTCCCCTCGGGAAGCGCACGCATCTCGCCGGTGAACTCGAAGGACTCCAGGTACGACAGGAAACCGTCGCCGAACCCCTGATCAGTGAGGAATTCGATCGCCGACTCGCCGAACTCGATGGTTTCCACGTAGTCGATCACCTGTTCGAGCCCCGCGGCGATCGCGTAGCCGCGATCCGGAGGGAGGCGACGGAAGTACACCGAAAAGGTGGCCGTCGGGACGTGATCCGTGTCGTGGTATCCCTCCATCATAGTGAGTTCGTACCGATCGGTGAACAGCGAGAGGTCGCCGGGTCCGATGTGACCGAACGTAGACTGGTTCATGGTCTCTGGATGTGGGGACCACGACGCCAGTGAAATAGTCCTTTCCCGTCGACGGGGCAACGATCGGAACCGGAGGGCCGTCGTCGAGGGTCCCCCTTACTGTCGGTTTGCCTATACGTAGATTGATGCCGTCGTCCGTCGATGATCTACTGAAATGAATTTCGACGAGTTCACCGGTACAGTACAGCACCGCCTCGCGCTACCGGACACCGGCCGGACGGTGCGAGCGATCAGGGCGACGCTCATGACGCTGGGTGAGCGGATTCCCGAGGGGAACGCGGAGGACCTCGCTGCCAACCTCCCGATAGAGATCAAGTGGTACCTGACCGGCGCGGTCCACGAACACGGCCAGCGCTTCGACTGGAGGGAGTTCGTCCAGCGAGTCAGCGAGATCGAGGGCGTCGATCCCCCGGACGCGGCCTATCACGCCAGGGTCATCATCGACCTCGTGGAGAGCGAGGTGCCGCCGTCGGACTTCCAGCAGCTCCGCGACATGCTCCCCGAGAGCGACGAGAACTGGCGGAAACTCTTCGAGGTCGTCGACGCCGGTGGCTGGGGGGACGCCGAGGAGGCCCAGATCGGCAGCGGTCCACCAGCCGAGGTCGAGAGCCCGGAGGACCTCGAAGTCACGCTAGAGACGGAGGACGGCCCGTCCAGCGACGACGAATAACGCTGGAACCGTCTCCGGTCGGTGTGCTCCAGGCCGAACGCGGGAAGGAACGGGCCGAGCCTGACGAGCACGATCCACGGAAGCGCTTCGAGAACGAGCCGGGCCGGAGTCGAACACGAAGAGCCCACCACCGGCGGCGGAACGCCACAGCGCCTTCACTCCGGCGGCGAGCACGAACCTGATGACGCCGGGCTCCGATCGATCCAATGAAAGTCCCGGATCGACGCGAGCGACCGGATACCGGCGGCGGGCGAGGGGGTGGCGATGGGGGCCAGAGCACGGGTGGTTCGTTCGCGTCGGGCGGGGGCTCCGAAGCACAGTTCGATGTTGCTTCTCGATACTGCGAGCGGAACCGGAGCGAACGTTCCGTCCGTCGATCTCGATCGACGAAGCGTCGGTCCGGACGTCGAACTCGAAGTGAGTACTGCTACGGGATCATCTGCTCGCCGTCGTCGTCGTAGAGCGTGATCGCGTCGACACAAACGTCTTGAACGCTCACCTCGAACCGGGGCCATGGTCAGCGGAGGGTCGCCTGTCACCGGCGTCGACACTGAGGCGATGCGCCGGTATCTCGCTACGACGGACGTCGTCTTCGCCGTCGTATTCGGGTCACGTGTTCGAGGTGACGGCGACGAGCGATCCGACGTGGACGTAGCCCTCGGGTTTCCCGACGATATGGGGGACCACGAACGGTTCCGTCTCCGTAACCGCATCGATGCGAATCTCCAGACGTACGCGGACGGCTTCGTGGACGTGAGCGACCTCGACGCACTCCCGACGCCGGTCGCGTACGCGGCGCTTCGGGATGGCACCGCCATCGTCGGGGATAGGGCCGAGATCGAGTCCGCTCTCGAACGATTCGAAGCGGAGTACGAAGCCTCGGCAGAGCAGCGAGAGCGAGAGCGGAGGGAGTTCATCGACCGTCTCGCACGAGGAGACGTGTAGATGGTCGACGAGGAGGTGTTCGTCACGAAACTCCAGCAGATCAACCGGTACACGGGCGATCTGAAGGAGATGCGTGGGCAGGCGAGAGTGGAGTACGTGAACGACGTGGTGACACGACGTGCGGTCGAACGGACGCTGATGAACCTCATCCAGGCGTGTATCGACCTCGCGCGTCACGTTCGTTCGACGGAAGGCCTCGGTCCGAGCGAGACCGCGAGAGAGGAGGTGGTCGCGCTGGGAGAGGCGAGCATCATCTCAACCCGAGACGCAGTCGAAGATGGAGGAGGCGGTCGGCTTCAGGAACGTCCTCGCACATCGGTACGGGGAGGTCGACCACGACGTCGTCTACGACGTCCTACACGGGGAACTCCACTGGTTCGAGCAGTATCAACGGGAACTGGCACAGTGGTTTCAGGGTCGAAGCCCGTCGTGAACGCGGCCGAGCCCCCTCTAATTCGCGTTACGGGATCATCTGCTCGCCGTCGTCGTCGTAGAGCGTGATCGCGTCGACCGGACAGACCCGCGCCGCCATCTCCGCGTCGAACTCCTCGCCCTCCGGCACCTCGAGCGAGAAGACGTTCTCCTCGACCTCCTCGCCGTCGACGAGCGTCGCCTTCCCCGCGTCCATGTCCTTCTCGAACGCGTCCCACTCGTCGACGCACTGGTAGATCGCGATACAGGTGTCGCGGTCGAACTCGATTCGCATACCGCCACTTGCGAGGACGCGACTATAACGCGTTCGGGCCTCGGAGGAAACCGATGGCTCACGAAACGCTGATAGCCGTACGTGTATGCATGGGGAGTACGTCGATCCGGCTGTCCGAGGAGGCGAAACGGCGATTGGAGCTACAGAAACAGCGAGGCGAGAGCTTCGACGACGTGATCTTACGACTCACCGAGCGGGATCGCTGGGCCGGGTTCGGTGTGCTCTCCGACTCGGACACCGCGACCCGCGACGGAATGGATGAGATCCGTCGACGAATGCGCGAGGGGACGGAGACCACCGATCGGTGATGCTCGTCATCGACGACACCCTGCTCAGTGACTACCTCGACGGCGTTCCAGCCGCGAGATCTTTTCTCCGGAAGTACGAGGGAGCGAGCTGGGCGGTTCCCAGCATCGTCAGCTACGAGGCGTACATGGGAAGCCTCCACGGGTTCATCGGGGGGGACGTACCGACGCTTCGGGCAGCGATCACGTCATCCATGGACGTGCTCCCGGTGACGGAACGGACGGCATCCGAGGCAGCCACCCTCCAGAGAGACCTCCTCGAACGTGGCGTCCCGGCCGACCATCCTGACGCACTCATCGCCGCGTGCGCCCGCGAACACGGAGGGACGTTCGCGACAGCCGACACGCACTTCTGGAAGGAGAGGGTGAGGGAGGTCCTCGACGTCGCGATCTACGACCCGGAGCCATCCGAGGACGACAGTTTAAACCGCGAGACGGACAACGGTCAGTAATGGATATCTCCGAGGTCCCGGGGGTGCCCTCGTGGTTCCGAGAGCACCTCACGGCGGACGGGATCGACTCGCTCTACCCCCCGCAGGCCGAGGCGGTCGAGGCCGGCGTCACCGAGGGCGAGAGCGTCGTCGCGAGCGTGCCGACCGCGAGCGGGAAGACGCTCGTCGCCGAACTCGCGATGGTCTCCTCGATCGCCCGCGGCGGCACCGCCCTCTACATCGTACCCCTGCGAGCGCTCGCGAGCGAGAAACACGACGCCTTCTCCCGGTTCGAGGCGTTCGGGCTCACCGTCGGCGTCTCGACGGGCAACTACGAGTCCGACGGCGAGTGGCTCGCCTCCTGTGATATCGTCGTCGCGACCAGCGAGAAGGTCGACTCGCTCGTGCGCAACGACGCCCCCTGGATCGGCGACCTGACCTGCGTCGTCGCCGACGAGATCCACCTCGTCGACGATGGCAACCGGGGTCCGACGCTCGAGGTCACGCTGGCGAAGCTCCGGCAGCTCAATCCCGACCTCCAGACCGTTGCGCTCTCGGCGACGGTCGGGAACGCCGACGAGATCGCGGAGTGGCTCGACGCCGCGCTGATCGACTCCGACTGGCGGCCGATCGACCTCAGGA
>SKXI01000060.1 GCA_007128515.1 Halococcaceae archaeon
CCCATGCCGCCCATGTCCATGTCGTCGTCATCGCCGTCGTCCGAGGAGACGGCGAGGTCGCCCGCGGCGATCACGTCGTCGATGCGCAGGATCATGACGGCGGCCTCGGTGGCCGACTCGAGCGCCTGGGTCTTCACGCGCAGCGGCTCGAAGACGCCCTCCTCGCCCATGTCGATCACGTCGCCGGTGTAGGCGTCGAGCCCGTCCGCGGCGTCGCCGGCGGAGTGCTGGCTTCTGAGTTCGACCAGCGAGTCGATGGGGTCGAGGCCGGCGTTCTCGGCGAGCGTCCGTGGGATCACTTCGAGCGCGTCGGCGAACGCCTCGACGGCGAGCTGCTCGCGGCCGCCGACGGAGTCGGCGAAGTCCCGGAGTTCGAGCGCGAGCGCCACCTCGGGCGCGCCGCCGCCGGGCAGCACCCTGCCGTCCTCGAGCGTGACGCGGACGACGCCGAGGGAGTCCTCGACGGCCCGCTCGACCTCGTCGACGACGTGGTCGGTGCCGCCGCGGAGGACGATCGTGACGGATTTGGCGTCCTCGACGTCCTCGACGAAGATGCGCTGGTCGCCACCGATGTCCTTCTGGGCGACGCTCCCGGCGTAGCCGAGGTCCTCACTGGAGAGGTCCGAGACGTCGCTGACGACACGGGCGCCCGTCGCACGCGCGAGCTGCTTGAGGTCGGACTTCTTCGCACGGCGCACCGCGATGATGCCCTCCTTCGCGAGGAAGTGCTGGGCCATGTCGTCGATGCCCTTCTGGACGAAGACGACGTCCGCGCCGGCGTCTTTGATCTGGTCGACCATCTCGCGGAGCTGGCCCTCTTCCTGCTCGAGGAACTGCTGGAGCTGGCTCGGGTCGGTCACGTTCACCTCGGCGTCGATCTCGGTCTCTTTGACCTCGAGCGCCGAGTCGAGCAGCGCGACGTTCGCCTCCTCGACGAAGTAGGGCATGTTCTCGTCGACGCGCTCCTTGTCGACGATGACGCCCTCGATCAGCTCCGACTCGTCGACCGATCCGCCGACGACCTTCTCGACTTTGACGTTCTCGGTGTCGATGCCCTCGTCGTCCGCGACCGCGCGCACGGCGTCGACGACGAGTTCGGCGAGCAGCTCCTTCGCGTTCTCGGCGCCCTTGCCCGTCATCGCCGTCGCGGCGATCTGGCGGAGCAGCTCCGTGTCCTCGACGTCGACCTCGACCGCCTCGCCCTCCAGGGCCTCCTTCGCGTGGGCAGCGGCCTGTCGGTAGCCCTGTGCGAGCGTGGTGGGGTGGATCTCCTGTTCGAGGAGGTCCTCGGCCTGCTTCAGCAGCTCGCCCGCGACGACGACCGCGCTCGTGGTCCCGTCGGCGACCTCGTCCTCCTGGGTCTCCGAGACCTCGACGATCATGTTCGCCGCCGGGTGCTCGATGTCCATCTTCGAGAGGATCGTCACGCCGTCGTTCGTGACGACGACCGAGCCACCGGAGTCGACGAGCATCTTGTCCATCCCTTTCGGGCCGAGCGTGGTGCGTACGGCTTCCGCGACCGCTTTGCCCGCGGTGATGTTCATCGACTGGGCGTCCCGCCCGGTCGCTCGCTGGCTGTCCTCCCCGAGGATGATCATCGGTTGTCCCTGCATTCGCTGTGACATAATCACCTACCGATTGATTGTCGTTCTATATAAAGTGATCGAAAACGGATCGCGATGCCACGTTTCGCCCTGCTAGACAGGCTGTGCCAATCGTTCGCGAACAGTTTAAATACCGATCAGCCGGTGAACCGGTGTGTCGAGAACTGCTCGCGCTTTCGTTCGTTGTGCTTGCGTTCGAGAAACGAGTAGACGGTGCCGTGTGGCGCACCGTCGAGCAGCATCTCGGCCGCCTCGCGAACGGTCTGGACCTCCTCCGGCTGACCGATGATCCCGAGCGTCGAGCCGTAGACGACGACGACCGCGCCGGAGAGCTGTTCCATCAGCTCGCGGGTCCGGCCTCCCTTGCCGATGAGCCGTCCCTTCTTTCGCTTCCGGTCGTTGGCGTTGCGCGAGTGTGCGTCGATGTCGATCAGGTCGAACATCCGTAGCTCGTCCTCGAGGAGCGTCAGCGCGTCCTCCGGGGGGAACCCGCGACCGATCGCCTTCACGATCTCGGGGCCGTTGAGACCCAGCACCGGATCGCCGACGCTCTCCACTCGTACCGAACCGCTCTCCGAGTCGACGTCGAGACGAACCTCCGCCCGTCGTTCGATCTCACGGAGGGTCTCGCCGCCCGCACCGATGAGCACGCCGATGCGGTCCTGCGGAATCGTCACGTGCTGCATGGCTCTCCTACCGGGTGCGCCCGTTTAAACGGTTCGGCCGCGTCCGCGGGCCACCGGTTCGGCCGCGTCCGCGGGCCACCGTATACTGATAGGGATCATCGTAGCCACCCGGAGATCCCAGTGGCCGATACACCGATCCCGTCTCTCGGTCCTGTATTTCGAAATCTATGAACTTCTACGATGATCCCTATGAGAGTTTCACCGAGAGACCCACCGCAACCGTGCGCCGTTCGGTACCCTCCTCGCGGATCACCCCCGACGCGGAGGCTACCGTCGACTGTCACCATCATCCATATTTATATGGGCGTCTCCCACTACACGGTAGCAGGGTTAACAATGATAGGAGAACCAGGTTCAATCCGAAACAACGAAAACACCCCTGGCGGGAGGGCGGGGCCGCGGGTCGACAGGCGGTCGTTCCTGAAGGCGACCGGTACCGGGCTCGCTGCGACGGGGCTCGCGGGCTGTCTGGGTGACGACGACGACGGTACCGTCACGCTGGGCGCGATGTACATCTTCTCCGGGTTCGCCTCGCTCTACGGCGACGAGGCCGAACGAGGGTTCGACCTCGCGGTCGAGGAGATAAACGAAAACGGCGGCATCGACGGACAGGACGTCGAGATCATCGCGCGTGACACCGAGGGGGACGCCGACACGGCGATCAGGCAGATGACGAGCCTGATCGAAGAAGACGGCGTCGACGGGCTGTTCGGTCTCGACAGCAGCGGGGTCGCACAGGCGATGGCCCCACAGGTCGAAGAGCAACGGGTACCGTTGATGGTCACGCACGCGGCGACGCCGTTTCTCACCTCGCCGGAGGGCGAACACGACAACTCGGTCGGCAACGAGTGGGTGTTTCGCAACTGCAACAACCTCTCGATCGACATGTACGGCGCGGCACAGGTCGCGGCCGAGCTCAACGCCACCGAGTGGGCGACGATCGGGCCGGACTACGCGTTCGGCTACGAGACCTGGGACTACTTCCAGGCCTACCTCGAGGGGCTGGGCGCCGACGCGGAGTTCACCGAGGAGCAGTACCCGGGGCTCGAGACGAGCGACTTCACGCCGTACATCAGTTCGGTCATCGGCGCGGAGCCCGACGGCGTGATCACGCCGCTGTGGGGCGCCGACCTGACGACGTTCCTCGGACAGGCCGACGAGGCTGGCTGGTTCGACGAGATCGAGTACACGCTGTTCAGCGTCGGCATGGGGACCGACCTGCCGGCCGACGGCTCACCCCTTCCGGAGGGCCAACACGCCTC
This sequence comes from Halococcaceae archaeon, assembly GCA_007128515.1. GTDB lineage: Archaea > Halobacteriota > Halobacteria > Halobacteriales > Halalkalicoccaceae > Natronorarus. The sequence continues at coordinate 3,553 of SKXI01000060.1, forward strand.
GACGCGCTACGACCCGTTCGTTCCCGAGAGCGAGGAGAACGAGACGTTCCGCGAGACCTACTACGAGGAGTACGACACGCTCCCGACGTACAACGCCGAGGGGGCATACAGGGCGGTCTACCTGTACAAGGACGCGATCGAGGGGGACGAGAACGACCCCGAAGCGATCCGGGACACGTTCACCGGCATGGAGCACAGCGGCCCCGTCGGCGAGTACCGGTTCGACGAGGAGACGAACCAGGCGGTCGTGCCCGCCATCTGGGGGGCGGTCAGCCAGGACGAGGAGTGGGAGAGCAACGTCCTCGATCCTGTCGACGTCTACGACGTGACCTCCGACGAGCTGGACGATCTGCTCGCCGACTCCGAGTTGCCGTCGGGGGTGTAGAGCGCGTCCACCTATGGATCTCAGTGTCATACTGTGGTTCGTTAGTATCGCCGATATCGTCATCGGGCTGAGCCTCGGGAGCCGGCTGTTCCTGATCGCGGTCGGACTGAGCCTGATCTTCGGCGTACTCGGCGTGCTCAACTTCGCACACGGGGCGTTCTACATGATCGGCGCCTACGTCGCGCTCGCCGTCACGAACCACCTGATCGATAACTTCTGGCTCGCCGTGGTCGCGGGCGCGCTCGCCGTCGGCGTGGTCGGCGTGCTGATCGAGGTGGGGACGATCCGGCCGCTGTACGAACGCGCTGAGGGCGAACTCGATCAGCTGATCGTCACCTTCGGGTTCGTCCTCGTCATCCACGAGGTGGTCCGGTTCGTCTGGGGCTCACAGCCGTACTCGATGGACGCTCCGGCGTCGCTGGCCTTCTCGGTCTCGATCGCCGGCAGCACGTTCAGCGCCTACCGGCTGTTCGTGATCGGCGCCGCGTTCGTCGTCATGGCCGGGCTCTGGCTGTTCGTCACGAAGACGTACTTCGGCGCGCTCGTCCGCGGCACCTCCTCCGACCGGGAGATGGCGTCGATGCTCGGCGTCGACGTGCCGAGGCTCTACACCGCCGTCTTCTTCCTCGGGAGCTTCCTCGCGGGCCTCGGCGGCGCGCTCTCGGCGCCCTTGCAGTCCACGAGCCCTGCGCTCGGCGATCAGGTGATCATCGACGCGTTCATCATCGTGGTGATCGGCGGCCTCGGCTCGATGTTCGGCGCGTTCGTCGGCGCGATGCTCGTCGGGCTGATGCAGGCGATCGGCCCGCAGTTCATCGCCGCCGGCCACATCGCGATCCCGTTCGTCGCGATGGTGATCGTCCTCCTCTTCCGACCGGAGGGCCTCTTCGGGGGGATCGGTGAATGAGCACGGGGGAGGAGGGGATCGCCGACCGGATCGGGGCGTTCGGCCACGAGGCGGTCAGAAACGGCTGGACGACCGAACGGTTCGCCCTGCTGGGGCTGCTCGGACTCGTGCTGGTCGCGTTCGGGCCGACGTTCCAGGTCTACCTGTTCACCGAGTTCATGATCATCGCGCTGTTCGCGCTCGCGTTCAACCTGCTCTACGGCTACACGGGGCTGCTCTCGTTCGGCCACGCGATGTTCTTCGCGGGCGGCTCCTACGGGATGGCGATGGTGCTCCGGGATCTGACACCTCACGTCGCCGACGTCGTCGGGAGCGGGATCGCCCCGCTCGTGACGTTCGGCCTCGGTGCGGTCGCCGGCGTCCTGCTCGTGCTGCTCATCGCGATCCCGGTTGGCTGGCTCTCCGTTCGTCTCGAGGAGATCTACTTCGCGCTGATCACCCTCGCGTTCGGGATGCTCGTCTTCTCCGTCATCATCCAGAACCCCGGCGGGTTGACCAACGGCACCGACGGGATCATCGTGACCCTGGGGATCACCGAGATCGCCGGGATCGAGTTCCGACTCGGCGACCGGCAGACGTACTACTTCCTGACCGCCGCGGTCGTCCTCCCGTCGGTCTACGCGATCTGGCGAGTTGTCACCTCGCCGTTCGGCACCGTCTGCAAGGCGATCCGCGAGAGCCCGGACCGTGCGGCCGCCCTCGGCGTCGACGTCACCTACCACCGCTGGATGACGTTCGTCGTCTCCGCGGCGTTCGTCGGCGTCGCCGGCGTGCTGATGGCCGGCCTCGCGAACGTCGCCTCGCCGTACCACGCCCACTGGACGACGAGCGCCATCCCCGTCGTCGCGACCGTCATCGGCGGGGCGACGTTCTTCGCGGGGCCGATCGTCGGGGCGTTCGTCTTCCTCTACGTCCGCTGGGGGATCAGCCGGTTCCCCGCGCTCGAGGCGCACTGGGAGCTCTTCTTCGGGCTGATGCTGATCGGCGTCGTCCTCTACTTCAAGCAGGGTGCCGCTGGCGGGCTGCTCATGCTCCGAGGCTGGCTCCTCGACGTGAGAGGCGCCTACGACCGAGGGGGCACCGACGCGGCTGTCGCGTACGCCAGAGAGTCGGCGAGCGCGCGACTCGGTCGCACCGGAGGCCCCTCGGAAACAGAGGGGGGTGAGCGCGAGTGACGACCGTCCTCGAGACCGACGGGCTCACCAAACGCTTCGGCGAACTGACCGCCGTCGACGACGTCAGCCTCGCCATCCAGGACGAGGGGGTCACGAGCATCATCGGGCCGAACGGCGCCGGGAAGACGACGTTCTACAACCTCCTGACCGGGGTCCTCGAGCCGACCGAGGGGACGATCCACCTCAGGGAGGGGGACGACCTGGTCGAGATCACCGACGCGCCGACACACGAGGTCGCCAGACGAGGGCTCTCGCGGTCGTACCAGATCACGAACGTCTTCGAGGGGCTCACGATCCGAGAGAACTTGCAGGTCGCCCGGATCAGCCACGACGGCAGGACGATGGACCTCCGGTCGCGGGCGGCGAGCGACGGACCGATAAACGAGGAGGTCGATCGGCTGCTCGACCTGATGGGACTCACGGAGATGGCCGACCGGCCGTGTGACGCGCTCAGTCACGGCGAGAAACGGAGCGTCGAGATCGCGCTCGCGCTGGCGATCGAACCGACCGTCTTCCTGCTCGACGAGCCGACCGCTGGCATGAACTCGACCGAGGCGAGGGAGATCGTCTCGCTGGTCCAGCAGCTCGACGACGACCTCGCGGCGACGTTCGTCGTCACCGAACACAACATGGACGTCGTCCGGGACGTCTCGGATCGGATCGTCGTCCTCGCGGAGGGAGCCGTGCTCGCCGACGGGACGCCCGGTGAGGTACTGACCGACGAACGCGTCACCGAGGCCTACCTGGGGAGTGAGGCCGTATGACGGTGCTCGAGGTCGACGGGATCGACACCTACTACGGCAACAGCCACGTGCTCCACGACGTCTCGCTCGAGTTAGCGGAGGGGGAGGTCGTGGCGCTGCTCGGGCGCAACGGGGCGGGGAAGACGACGACGATGCGGTCGATCATGGGGACGACCCCGCCCCGCCGAGGTCGAATCAGCTACCGGGGAACGGATCTGGTGGGACGCTCGCCGAACGAGATCAACCGCCTCGGGATCGACCTCGTCCCCGAGGACAGGCGTGTCTTCCCCACGCTGACGGTCCAGGAGAACCTCACGCTCGCGCACAAGCTCGCCGACGATCCCCGGCCGGTCGAGGAAATGTACGAGCTGTTCCCGATCCTCGACGACCTGCGGCGGAACAGGGGCCGGAACCTGAGCGGCGGCGAACAGCAGATGCTCTCGGTCGCACGCGCGCTCGTCCAGCGTCCCTCGCTACTGCTGCTCGACGAGCCGACCGAGGGGCTCGCACCGGTGATCGTCGACGACCTCCGCGAGATGCTCCGGGACGTCGTCTCCCAGGACGTGACCGTCCTCCTGTCGGAGCAGAACGTCACCTTCGCGTTCGCACTCGCCACCCGGGGCTACGTGATCGACACGGGCTCGATCGTCTTCGAGGGGACGATCGACGAGCTACAGGACCGCGACGACCTGCTCGAACAGTACCTCGCGGTCTCCCCGGAGGAGGTGCGCTGACGTGGCCGGGCCCGTGACGGAGCGCTTCGACCTCACGGATCGCGTCGCGGTCGTGACCGGCGGCGGCCGCGGTATCGGCCGCGCGATCGCGCTCGGACTGGCCGACGCCGGTGCGACCGTCGTCCCGACGGCGCGAAGCGAGGACGAGACGGAACGGGTGGCCGAGACGATCCGCGATCGGGGCGGTCGAGCGCTCGCGGTGACGGCCGATCTCAGGGAGCGAGCGGAGATCGACGCGCTGTTCGAGCGCACGGTCGAGGAGTTCGGGGGCGTCGACACCGTCGTGAACAACGCCGGGGCGAACCCCGATACCGCGCTGGGACGACCCGAACGGGTCGAGGAGGGGGGCTACGAACTCGTGCTCGACGTGAACCTGCGGGGGGCGTTCCGCTGTGCGACGGCGGCCGCGGAACAGCTGAGAGAGCGCGGTGGCTCCGTGGTGAACGTCGCGAGCGTCGGCGGGCTGGTGGGCCTCCCCCGACAACACCCGTACGTCGCCTCGAAACACGGGCTCGTCGGGCTGACGAAGAGCATGGCGATCGACTGGGCGCCCGAGGTGCGCGTGAACGCCGTCGCACCGGGCTACGTCTCGACGTCGCTCACCGAGGGGATCGAGGAAAACGAGACGCTCAGGGAGTCGATCCTCGATCGCACGCCCCTAGAGCGGATCGCCGATCCGGAGGAGGTCGCCGGACCCGTGGTCTTCCTCGCGAGCGACGCGGCGAGCTTCGTGACGGGGAGCGTCCTGACCGTGGACGGCGGCTGGACGGCGCAGTAAGAGGCCGGTCACCGATCGACTGTCCGGTTCGCGGTCGG
>SKXI01000371.1 GCA_007128515.1 Halococcaceae archaeon
GAAACGGCTTCGCGTACGGGATCCACGCGATGAAAAACAGCGAGAGCAGCGAGTGCTGCCACCAGACCAGTGGATAGATCGTCGCCGCGCCCTCGGCGGTGAGGCCGCCGGCTTCGAGGAGGTGGGCGGTGAAGACGCCGACGAAGCTCACCGTCTCGCCCGCGCGGATCTCCTGACCGACCATCGAGACGCCCTGCACGAGGAATCCGCCGACCCCGATCAGGAAGAGCAGCCAGATGAACAGGTCGTCCTCCCAGTCTGTGTGTCGCCCCCAGAGCCGGACGTTCCGGACGACGTAGCGGCGGTACATCGCCATCCCGATCCCGACGACGAACAGCAGCCCGAACGCGTCGAGGACCAGCTGGTAGGCGAGGTAGAAGTCGCCGACCCAGAACGACTCGCCGGTCACGATCCCGTAGGCGTCCATGTCGATGAAGAGGATCGTCGTGCCGATCAGGAGGACGAGAAAGCCCCAGAAGATGAACGCGTGCATCAGCCCGCCGTAGAGGTCGCGGTTGAACTGCTTCTCGTTGCTCCCGGCGATCTTCGCGGCGGCGACGATCCGTTCGGAGAGCCGCGAGAGCCGGTCGATCGGCTCCTCGGCACCCTCCGTGTAGCGCGCGAAGCGCTCGTAGACGCCGTAGAGGAAGACCACGATCACGACGATCGAGAGGAAGTAGAACAGCCCCTTCCCGACCGAGCCGATCTGCCAAAACGTCTCGCGGGTCGCCTCGGCCCCCGCCTGCCCGAGAACGTACATAATCGTTGTGCTGTGTACGGGGCGCTTAACTCTTCTCACCGCGTTCGCCTCGCCGCCGTGACGGAGGGGTTCGGAATCCGGAGCGACGAAGGGGCTGATCGCCTCCGAGAGACCCGAACGCGACACCGTGAGGAGTTCGACCGTGACCTCGAGTGGCGACGGGAGGAGCTGTTCGGAGACCGTTCGTGATACTGTCGGCTGTAAGTCGTTCAAGATCATCGTACCCCCGTGGTACCGAGAATCTTTACACAGTTACAGCCGACAGTATGTCACTGCATCCTCGGATGAGATCTAGTCGGGTCCGTTTCTCGTGCCGCTGTGGCTCGTCGTGCTGCGGAGCAGAAAGTGACCCGAATCCCCCTCTCGACCACCGCATACACGACGATCTCGCTCGGGTTCATGCTCGCAGTAGGTGCAGGACTCGTCGGCTACGGGATCGGGAGAGGTCGGTACACAGCCGTTTTCGTATCCGCTTTTCTACCTGCCCAGAATCGATCAGTATGGATTGGATCGTAACACTCTCGTCTAATCTGGTGAAACAGGCGAGCACGGAGTACACGATATGCTATCGGTTGAGCGACGAATGCGTCGTTTTCGAAACCTCACTCACGTGTTTTTTCGACTGAACGCTGGACGTGAGTGCGTAGTGCATCTGTCGCAAGCGCTCCGGTGACGTGTCCCTTCTCCAAAATCGAAAGTGTACTGTCCGTGTAGGCGGATCGTTGTCTTTCGAACTCGATGATCCGGTCGTAGCGAGCGAGCAGCGGATCACAATCGTCCGCATCGGTGCTGGTGAAAGCGTCCTCGAAGTCGAGAACACGGCGAAATACCGCTGGATCCTTTCGTGCGGACTCTGCCGCCAGTTTCCGATAGATTGAGGAGATGAACAGTTCTCCAAGTCTTGCTCCGGCAAATATCGGGACGTACCGATCGACACCTCCACCGTATGCGCGATGAAGATTGACGCCCCAGCCGCCGAGACTGATTCCGGCTGCGAGAACGGTGGGACAGTCTGTCGCTCGCAGTCGGCCTGCCAACGCCTCGATAAGTGCTGCAGACGTTGCGATCATTCCGACGAAGTTCTCGAGATCGTCCATCGCCCGTACGTACTCCCTGGCCGAGCGGTCGTGAAACGGCGCTCGGAGGGCGATCAGGTTGACGTCCCAGTCTCCGTCCGTCCCGAACAGGCGGTGAAACGAGTTCGTGCTGAAACGGCCGAAGTCGAACGGGTCTTCGCCACTCCCGTGAAGATACAACAGGGTCGGTACGTCTCGTCCTCGCCACTGGGAGACGAGATATGCGGCCTGAAATTCTCCGATCGGAGTACGGGCAGAGATTTCTCGGACGCTTCCGATTCGGATCTCCTCGATATCGACGTCTGCACCGCCGACCACGTCGCCGATCGGGGCGCTGGAGACCGATCGCGAAAAGAATCTGGAATCTCTCATCAGTAAACTGCTCAGCGATATCGTGGCGACGTCGATGAACTCGTGTCTGTTCATAGGTCTCCCGTCGCTACCTCGTCGTCACGCAGCATGGATCGATCTCGGTATCGGCCGCCGTACTCTCGACGGTTTGGGTGGCCTGGCGATGACTCGCGGTCGAGCTGATTCGCTACTGTCCCACGAGGACAAGACGTCCAGCACGACTGGACTCACCGCCATACTGTGCCGATTGGACATGCCCTCTGGACTGCTGGGTGTCATGTATCCTATCGGTCCGGACACCGTTCTATACCTTCGGGTCAGTACCATTCGTGTTCGGTTAACACTGTCAGTAATATTCGGCGGTGGTTCGAGGTTTCCAATCGACGAGTGGTGGACTCGAATTCGGCCGTGTGAACCCGCAGACCGGAGCCGAACCCCGGCGAATTGGCGCTTCCGGCCATAATCGAACACCAATGGTACAAACCCCCTGATCGAAGCGATCGGCCGGACGTATACTGTGGACGAGCTGGCCAAGCAAGATCTCCGATTGGCCTCGACCCGTGACTTTCGCCGCGCCGTAGCAGATGCGAACAGCAATCGGATCACCGGACAGAAAATCAACGCTCAGTGCTCGGCCCTGCTGGTGGCAGGGGGCGACTTGCCGGGGACACGGCCCACCAACGCCGCGCTGGCCGCCCTGATGCCCACCGTTGAGGCGAGTTGCGTCTCCCAGGTCGGTCACGGATGGGTCGGACAGGAACCAGATTTACACCAGCGCATACTGGAAGCGTGGATCACCGGATCAAACTTGCCCCGAGAGTTCGAGCCAGAAACAACACCTTGGCCGAAGGCGAGAGTAATCCGACTTCTCGAACGGTGTCCCACGGTGGCTTCCACGGACGCAGATATGAAGTCCTCCGGAGAATAATGGATGGCCTGAAAACGAATACGGATTGCCTCGCGGCTGCTCCAGGTCGTCACGAGGTTATCACTGGTTGTAACGAGAAATACACTGAAGGTGATATCTCACTGATCCAGTTGAATCCGCCGTGAGCGTTGCTCTTTCAGCGCGCAATATGCCAGGAGTGCAGAAAACGCACCCATCACGCGTACAGCCGGGAAGAGTCCGGATCTCCACTCGATCGAATCCGATCGTTTCCACGCGATCCCGAATCCGAACGCTGCGTACTGCCTGGGAAAGAAAAACGCCACGACGCCAACGGCTCCGACGAATTTCATAAACGTCGCATAGGCCCTCCCACCGGACAGAGAGAGGATCGCTAACCCGATGCCTTCCGCCCGAATGGCGGGCGCAACCCAGCTTTTGGGGGGACACTCGTCGGGGTTCTCGATGGCGAGGTTCTCGTAGAGCTCGATAACCCGCCCTGGTACCAGTGCCACGACGATGCCGCCGAGCCCGAGTAACGTTCGTATCACACACACCGCACGGGTCACACGAACTAAACCGATCGGTCGTTCTCTCTCGGTTGGGGTGAAATTCGGTGGAACCGGTCGTCGTTTCACACACGATCGTGGCAGATTGGACTCGACAGTAGGAACACGGCTTAGTACGAGATACACGCCCTGTAACTCGCACGGCTATCGGAACACTTCTTCGAACTGGTAGAGCTCTCGGCGGTCGATACGCAGCTCCTCTGACCGGCTCATTCACCATCCACTAGCTGGGACTATCTCCGTGCCAAGAGTTGGACGGGAGGGTCGATCGAGAGGCTGGAGACGAACAGGTAGGGCAACTACGGAGCCACTCCAGCGGCGAGGCCCACGGCCGCGAACAGCGAGGCGGTGACGAGCGAGACGATCCCGTCCCGCCAGGAAAAGCGCAGTTCCGGCAGTGTCGCGTTCCACGAGAGACAGCGCGCACGCAACGCGAGCGAGAGCCGGTCAGCTCGCCCGAGCGCGCGTGCGACACCGGACACCACCAGCCACGAGATTCGCTCTCTCACCGGTCTCTCGGTTCCGAGACGGGCGGCGTGGGCGGCGCGCGCGCGTTTCAGGTCGTCGATCAACAGCGGCAGAAAGCGGGCGACGAAGCCGACGCCGAGGCCGAGAAACCGACCGACGCGTCCCGGTAGCGCCCAGGCGAGCGCCGCCTGTGAGTCGCGAACCGGGGTCGTCCGGACGTAGGCCGCCGCGACCAGGAGGACGAGGAGGATTCGGTAGCTCGCGAGCGCCGGGTCGACGGCCCGGTCGAGGGCGATCCACGGCGGGCCGAGGACGACCGCCTCGATCAGCGGTGCGGCGAGGACGAACGGGAAGACGATCCGGAACGTCCAGAGCGTCTCGAACAGCGGCGTTCGCGCCACGAACAGGACGACGAGTGTGAGGACCGTGAGCACCGCGAGGCCCCGGGGCGTGGTGTAGGCGTAGGCGACGGCGACGACCGCGAGTTGGAAGGCGAGCTTCGAGCGTGCGTCGAGGCGGTGGGCGAACGAGCGTCCGGGGGAGAAACTCAACATCGGGGATCGCGTACCGACAGCCCCGGAAGGTCCGAGAGGACGCCTTCGGGAGGGTCGTCCCGGACGATCCGTCCGTCCCCGAGGACGACGAGCCTGTCCGCTCCATCCCAGAGGTCGCGTAAGTCGTGGGTGACGACGATCACGCTCGTCCCCGAGCGATGAAGCTCTCGGAGTCGCGCGAGCACGGACCTGCGAGCGGGTTCGTCGAGGCCGGTGAGCGGCTCGTCGAGCACCAGGTGATCGGGCTCCATCGCGAGCGCGCCGGCGATGGCGAGGCGTTCCTCCTCGCCACCCGAGAGCGTCGCGATCCGGTCGGCCTCTCGTCCACTCAGCCCGACGGCGGCGAGCGCCTCGTCGACCCTGCGGTCGATCTCGTCCCGGGAGAGCCCCAGGTTCTCGGGGCCGAACGCGACGTCCTCTCCCACAGTAGCGGCGACGAAGCCGTCTCTCGGGTGCTGGAAGACCATTCCGACGGTCGTTCGGGCGGCGACGAGGTCGGCTCCCACCCGGCGTCCGTTCACCAGTACGTCGCCCGCGTCGGGTTCGAGTAGCCCGTTCCAGTGGCGGACGAGCGTCGTCTTCCCCGATCCGTTCGGCCCCGCGACGAGGAGGAACTCGCCGTCCGGGACGGAGAGCGAGACGCCGTCGAGCGCGACGTGGTCGCCGTAGCGGTGGACGAGGTCGCGGGTCTCGATCATCAGGCGGCGGCGAGCGCGTCGCTGCGAACGATGCCGACGGCCGCCGCGATCTTGACGGCCTCGAACGGGACGAACGCGACTGCGCTCACCAGGAACGCCCGATAGAGGCTCACGTCCTGGACGAATGCGAAGCCGACGGTCCCCAGCGCGTAGATGACCACCGTGCCGAGGACCATCGCGCCGACGAGCGTCGGGAGGCCGGCCTCGCGGTGGTCCCGGAGCGTCGCGCCGCGATGGACGACCAGTCCGATGAGACCTGCGGCAACGGGGTACGACCAGAGGTAGCCGAGGGTCGGACTCGCGAGCAGCACGCCCGGGCCGGCCGTCCCGCCCGCGAACACCGGTACCCCGAGACCACCCGCGAGGAGGTAGAAGACCATCGCGACGCATCCCCAGACGGGGCCGAGCAGGATCCCGGCGAGGAAGACGCCGAGTACCTGCAGGGTCACCGGGACGCCCGGTGCGAGCGGGTTCGGAAACGAGACGTAGGCGAACGCTCCCATCAACGCGGCGAACGTCGCCGCACGCGCGAGGTTTCTCACCGTCTCGTCGCCAACGAGGTCTACCTCCCCGGCCTCCGTTCGTGTGGTGTCGGTCATGATCGGGCATCTCGTCAAGCGTACTCAAAGCTTCGGTTTACGAGGCGGGTTCGGCGAAAGCGTTTATATACCTCCGCCCCGTTCGGGCGCGCCACGAACCATGGACGAGAAGACAGAGGAGCTCCGTGACATCTTCCTCGAGATGAGCGGCGAGGGGTCGGTCACCGAGAGCCAGGAGCAGACGAGGGGGTCGCTCGCTGAGGAGCGATCGGACGAAGAGCGTGTGGGACCGGTGATCGAGACGATGCGGGAGCGCCTCGAGTTCGAGACGGACGAGGAGACCGAGACGTACGCACGGGTCGTCCGGGGCTTCTTCGCCGACGAGGACGACGGGGAGACCGCGGAGGCGGTCGGGACCGACGCCGATCACGTCCTCGCGATGCGAATGGACCTCCACCTGGTCAGGGACGGAGACATCGAGACCGCGTTCGAACCGCGCGAGATCAGACGCCGCCGAGCCGACGGCGAGTCGGTCGCGGAGATCGCCGACGCCCTCGACGCCGACCCGGAAGCGCTGGAGGGAGCCGTCCGGGCGCTGGACGCCGAGTCTGCGTCCCGTCGGGTCAACGACCGCTACCGCGACGAGTTCGAGGCGATCGTCGCCGACGGTGACCTCTCCTCGCGCCTCGCCACCGACGCCCGCGAGGACGGGCTGCGGGAGGCGACCGAGGGGATGGAAAACGAACTCTCGATGTGAGACTTCTTATGCGAGGGCGCGCCCAGCGGGAGCGTGCCGACCCACGCGATGAGCGACCTCGCGATCGCCGCCTACTGCCCGCGTAAGCTCTACTACACCTGGCGGGTCGACGACCGAACGGTGCCGGAGTCGGTGAGAGAGCGCCGCGAGCTCGCCTTCCGGTACGGGGAGCTGCTCGCCGCCACCGACGACGCGCTCGCCGACGAACCGATCGCGATATCGGTCGACGAGTACCGGGAGAACCTCGAACGGAGCCGCGAGCGGGTCGACCGGTTCGACGACCTCGCGGAGCCCGACGAGCGCGAGGTGTTCCTCGCCGGTCGGGAGTGCCGTGGGATCGTCCACAAGGTGGTAGCGGATCCACCGGAGCCGTCGATGATCTCGACCGGCGAACCGCCGGAGCAGGGCGTCTGGGAGCCCGATTCGGTTCGTGCGGTCGCGGCAGCGAAAGCGCTCGCCTGGACCCGGAAACGCCCGGTCGAACGGGCGTACGTCGAGTACGCGACCCACGGCGTGATCCGACCGGTCGAACTCACCACCCGACGGAAGGCGACCTACCGACGGACGGTCCGGGCGACCGAGGCGATCGACGGCCCGCCGCCGCGGCTGCGCGGGAAGGCGAAGTGCCCGTCGTGCGAGTTCCGTGACCGGTGTGGCGTCCGGAGCCGGTCGCTGCGTTCGGTGCTCTTCGGGCGCCGATAGCGATGGTCGCGAGTCGTTCCACTACCGACCGCAGGACAGGGTGTGGTCGAATCGGTAGACGGTCGCACCCGTCACTACGAGGAGCCGCGGTCAGTGCTCCCCGAGCCACCGCTCTACCTCGTCGGCGAGCGCCCCTCGGCGGTGGATCGTCCCCGCCTCGACGTCGACGACCGTGCTCTCGGTCCCCTCCAGAGCTCCGCCGTCGAGGACGGCCTCGCTTCGCCCGCGGATCGCCGGATCGAGGTCGGCGACACGCCGTGCGTTCGGCTCACCGCTCCGGTTCGCGCTCGTCGCGGTGATCGGTGCGACCTCGGCGAGCAGCGCCAGTGCGACCGGGTGGTCGGGGATCCGGAGTCCGACGCGCTCGCGCCCACCGGTGAGCTCGTCGGGGATCTCGGAACAGCGCTCGACGACGACCGTGACCGGACCGGGGAGAAACCGGGTGATGAACGTGCGTTCGCGGTCGGTGAGACGGGTGTACGACGCCGCGGTCTCGGCGTCCGGGACCGCCATCGAGAGCGGCCGGTCCCGCGACCGTCCCTTGGCCGCGAACACCCGTTCGATCGCAGACGACGAGAGTGCGTCCGCGCCGAGGCCGTAGACCGTCTCGGTAGGGTAGACGACGAGCTCTCCCGACCGGATCGCGGCCGCGGCGCGGTCGATCGCCTCCATACCGTGCGGTCGGTCAGGAGCGGAAAAAGCCTTTACAGGTCGTCGATCGCCGTCTCCACCTCGTCCCACGGCGGGAACTCGGGGTGTTCGCTCGCC
>SKXI01000274.1 GCA_007128515.1 Halococcaceae archaeon
GCGGAGGCGATTTCGGAGGCGGAGTCGGTGCTCGCGGTGGTCGGCGACGGGGTCGCCCGCGGGGGCGAGCGCGCGGTCTCGGCGGCCGCCGCGTTCGCGGAGGCGAGCGGCGCACGCGTCTGTGGCGAGTACATCACGAGCGAGTCGTCGTTCCCGACCGACCACCCGCTCTGGGACACCCACCTCCCCGGCGGGGCGTCGGTGGCCACAGAGAGGTTCGCCGGGGCCGACTGCCTCGTCTTCGTCGGTTGCTCGACGAACACACCCTCGCTCCGCTACGACGGTCGGCGCGTGCCCGCCGAGGCCACGCTGGTCGCGATCGGCGACGACCCCTGGGAACTCGGGAAGAACGAACCGGCGGACCACACCGTGATCGGCGACCCCGGGACGGTACTCGGGGAGCTCGCGGCCAGGATCGGAGAGAGGCTTCCCGAGGCCGAGAGACGAAAGCGGATCGATCGGGTCGAGACCGCGCTCGACCGCTCCGCTCCAGCACCGACCGAGAGCGACGATCCTCGCGCCTCGAAGGACGACCTCGCGCGGGCGCTCGCGGCGACCGCGGGCGAGGCGCTGCTCGTCAACGAGGGCGTCACCGCCGGCGCACCGCTCAGACGTCGACTCCACCTCGGGCCCGGTCGCCTCCTCGGGAACAAGAGCGGCGGGCTGGGCTACGGCTTACCGGCGAGTATCGGCGCGGCGTTCGCCGAGGCCGAGCGTGGGGAGGAAAGCCGCGAGGTGCTCGGGTTCATCGGCGACGGCTCGTACCTCTACTACCCGAACGCGATCTACACGGCCGCCCGTCACGACCTCGATCTGACGGTCGTCATCGCCGACAACCGAAACTATCGTATACTGAAGGACAACACGATGCGGATCTTCGGGGGAGAGGAGACCGATCACGCGTTCGTCGCGACCGAGTTCGAGCCGCCGGTCGACCTGGTGAGAAACGCCGAGAGCCACGGCGCGAGCGCCCGGCTGGTCGACGACCCGGAGGGCATCGAGGGGGCAGTCGAGGAGGCGCTCTCCGAGTCCGGACCGACCGTCCTCGACGTGTTGATCCACGACTGATCCCGTCGGAGCGTTTTACCTCTAGTCCTATCGTAATCTTCTTCGAGCGTTCGAAACGGATGACACTGCTACACAGGCTCTATGGGGGGTGAGGTCACGATTCTCGCAACCGTCTTCACGTCGCGAGCGGTATCAGGTGTATGGAACGAAAGCGAAGCGAGGGACTCCTCGAGCCGTTCACGAGCAGATTCGAGATGATCACGAGTTCGTTCGGCCGCATCAGCGTCCCGACCGAGTCGATCGGGATCCGCTCCGCACAGTACCTCGGCAAACACTCCACCGAGAGCGACACCACGCTGGAGTTCGACGGCGAGCGCTACGTCCTCGAACGGCGCAACTGACGGCGTTTCGCCAAGGGCTTTTCCGTTCGACGCCTTCGACCGAGCATGGGCTACGCCTGTCCGGTCTGCGCGGCACCACAGCACGACGCCGAGCACCTGGCGAACCACCTCGCGTTCACCGCGATCGGCGGCGACGACGCACACGAGATTTGGCTCGACGAGCACGTCCCCGACTGGGGCGAGCGCGACCCGGAGAGCCTCGGAAACGAGGTGAGCGCATTCGCCGAGCGGCGAGAGGTCGAGGTGGTCACCGAACAACGGGTGGCCGAGGAGGACGCACACCGCGGACCGACGAGGACGCCGAACCTGGACGCCGAAGTGCAGGAGGTACTCGCCGAGGCCGAGGCGCTGACCCGGGAAATGGTCGGGGACTCGGGGGAGAGCGAGGGAGACGACTCCGAGTCCGGAACGGAAGACGGGTAGTGACGGGGACGGAATCGAGGGACATGGAGAGACACGGACTGCTCCGGCCCGAAACGCCGGACGAGGCGCGGGAGGCCTACCGATCGCTCGCGCCGACGGCGACGACGATAGTGAGAGAATCGGCGCGTGCGATGGGCTTCGATCGCGAGGAGATGGACGAACGCGTCACTGACGGTGTGTACGCGACGGCCCACGAGGCACTGTACGCCTCGCTACTCTCGGTCATCGACGGGAGCCGCGAGGAGTTCGAGAGCTGGAGGGGGGAGTTCGACGGCGAGGTGACGGTCATGGGCGGGGAGAACGTCGAGCGCGTCGTCTGGCACGAGTTTTCCGGAGAGGGACTGGCCGCGACCTACCAGAACGAACCCGAGGCGGCGCGGGGAACGCTGCGGAGAATGGCGTTCGGGCGGCTGTATCGTGACGTTCTGCACGAGTGACGGTCCCGTCCGGACCTCACGGTGATAGTGACTGTTGCGACTGTTTACCGGTTCGATCGTCCGACATCGGGCGGTCAGTACGGGAATGACTCGCAACAATCAGTATGAATCGCCCGGACTCATCGATCGCACGTCGAACGATTTCGTTCCGTAGATATCGTCGGGTAGGTCAGGTTGCCAGCTCGTTTTACGGTACCCTGTCGAACTCCTCTACTGCGGATACGTTACACCCGTGGAAGCACCGCTCACGACGGATGCGACTGCGATATGGATCGTTCTGCCGGGGGCGACTGGTCGTCGAGACCCTCACCGAGACCATTAATGTGTGCCATCACATACCACGACTATGGACGCGACACCCGACGACATCGGATTTCTCGTCACGTCGGACCACCGCGTAGCCGTGCTCGACGCACTGACCACGGGCCCGAGCGACCGCGACGGGTTGCGATCCGCGACGGGGGCTTCGTCGCCAACCATGAGCCGGATCCTCACCGACTTCGAGGAGCGCAACTGGGTCGAACGGGAGGGCAGGACGTACCAGCTGACCGGCCTGGGCGAGTTCGTCGCCGAACGACTCGCGGAGTTCGTGGACGCGATGGCGGTCGAGCACCAGCTTCGTGACGTCTGGCAGTGGTTGCCACACGAATTCGACGGGTTCAGCGTCGAGTTGTTTACGGATGTAGAGGTCACATATCCCAGTCCCGGGTATCCGGATCGGCTGATCGAACGCCGTACCGAACTGATCACGGAGACTACGACGTGGCGTGGGTTCGGTGTGGCGATGTTGGGGCTGCGGACGTTGGAGACATCGTTCGATCGGTTCCTCGACCAGGAGGACGAGTTCCAGTGTGAGTATATCTATCCGCCTGAAGTGTTCGAGGAACTCCTGTCGTGGGGAGACACAGAGACGATCATAAACGCAGCCGACGGGGAAAGCTACACGGTCTTACTACACGAGGACCTTCCGACCGACGATCGGTACGAACTCTGTCTGTTCGACGACCGCGTGACCATCTGTTGTTACGATCACGAACTGGGAAGATTGCAGGCGCTCGTCGAGACGACGAGTCCCGACGTGTGGACGTGGGCGGAGTCGTGCTACGAACGGTTTCGTGCCGAAGCCCGGCCGCTCGGAGACGTCTACGAACGCGATTCCCTGTCATCGATTTAAGCGGCCGCATCACTGTGGTCCAACCCGTCGGTGTTTCACCCCGTGAAAGATTCCGCGCGGCGGAGATCTTTCAGTGGGAATCTATAACGATTTCGCGGTCGGATCGTGTCGTATGGGATCTGAAGCGGAAAACGGTGACCACATCGACGAACTCGAATCAGGCTTTCTCGGCGACCTGATTCGGCCTGGGGATTCCGGCTACGACGACGCTCGTGCCGTCTGGAACGGCATGATCGACAAACGGCCTGCCGTGATCGCACGATGCCAGGACGTCGCCGACGTCATCGGTGCCGTCGAGGTCGCCCGCGAGCAGGACCTGCTCGTCGCCGTCCGCGGTGGAGGACACAACGCTGCCGGTCTCGGAACGTGTGACGACGGGATCGTCATCGACTGTTCCCCGATGAACTGGGTCGACGTCGATCCCGACGCTCGGCGCGTTCGCGTCGGTGCCGGTGCCACCTGGCGGGACGTCGATCACGCGACGCAAGCGTTCGGACTCGCAGTGCCGGGTGGGGTCGTGTCCCACACTGGTGTCGCGGGCCTGACGCTCGGCGGCGGGTACGGTCACCTCCGGCGAGAGTACGGTTTGACCTGCGACAACCTCGTCTCGGTCGACGTGGTTACCGCCGACGGACGCTACCTGACCGCCAGCGAGGACGAGCACTCGGACCTCTTCTGGGCGGTCCGCGGGGGTGGCGGTAACTTCGGCATCGTGACTGCCTTCGAGTTCGAGGCACACCCGATCGGGACCGAGCTGGCCACGGTGGAGACCTGGCACCCCATCGAGGACGCGGCGGCGGCATTCGAGGCCTGGCGCGACTTCGTCGAGACCGCGCCGCGAACGGTCAGTGGGGAGGCGATCATCTGGGGCATACCGGAAGACCCTCACTTCCCGGAGGAGCATCACGATGACCCTGTTGCTATCATCACCGCTGTGCACTCTGGCGACCCTGAGGAGGGTGAGGACCTCCTCCGGCCGCTTCGGGAGTTCGGCTCGCCACTGTTCGACTTCAGCGGTCGGACGCCGTATCTCGACCTCCAGCAGGGCTTCGATCCGTTCTTCCCGGCCGGAGAGCACCGGTACTACCAGGGGTCGATCTACCTCGATTCGCTGGACGACGAGACCATCACCGAGATCGTCGAGCGTGAGCCGTCGCGGCCTGACCCTCGGATACTCTACTACGTCTGGAACCTCGGTGGGGCAATTGCCGACGTTCCGGAGCATGCCACGGCATTCAGCGGCCGAGACCACCCGTATCTTCTCGCCATCGACTGCAAGTGGGACGACCCCGAGGCTGACGAGGCGATCCTCGACTGGGCGCGTTCCTTCCAGCGGGACATGCACTCCCACTCGACTGGTGAGAGCTACCGCAACTTCCCAGGACTGGGCGAGAACGAGGACGGCGAACCCCAACGGAGCCCTCGTAGCGACGAGACGAACGACCGCTTAGTCGAGCTGAAAGACCGGTACGACCCGACGAACGTGTTCAGCCGCAATCACTCCGTCGCGCCGTCCGAATCGGCACGGACCGCCGGAGTGGCCGGCGATCAGTGATTCCGGTGGCTGGACGACGAGGAGCTCACCGGAAGGGGGCCACCGCTGACGGAGCAGTCGTCAGCGAACCCAGCGGGGAGAGGATGAGAGCGCGGCTGTAGCCGGTTCATCGTTCCCGGTACAGCGGACCCGTCATGGGAACGGTATTCCGCTTGGATACGGCGATGTAGTTCGTGCGGCCGAAGCTACTCTCGTGCGGGCGTACGTGGCGTGCGATCTGACCGATCGCACGCCGAAAGAAGTCGAAGCACTCTACCAGAAACGCTCAGCAATCGAGACAGCGTTCCGGACGATGCGCGAAGCGCGTGTGCGGACAAGCACGACTGATCCAACCGTTCGGTTGTTGTTCGTTCTCGTGAGCTTCCTGCTGCGGAATCTGTGGCTCATCGTTCGGTGGGGGGTGCTCGCCACGCCGCGGCGCGGCGGGCGAGCACTACCTGTCTGGTTTCGCTTCGAGGTGTTCCGAGAGTGGCTTGACCACGCTCTCGACGAGACGTTGTGCCGGAAGTGGGAAGCACCGACCAACGGTGTCGGCATCCCGACGACCTACAGCCAGCTGGACGCGGGCTGAGCCCACCCGCGTCCAGCGGCAATCCTGTGAATGAGCGACAGCTGTGGATCATCTCTCGGGTGACGGCGCTCTCACTGGCGTGAGACCGCCGTCTTTGTTCGACTCAATGGATCTATTACTCCGATCTCGTTCTTTTTGCTCCAGAAATCGAGACAGCAATCAGGGACGATGGGAACTACCGACAATGAGAGAAACTATGAACTAGTCAGATGATCCCTATTAGAGGCTCGGCTTTGCACGTTTATAAGTAGGCGCGATAGAGGCGCTAAATCATCTCTTTTCGACTGTTCTGAACGAGTACCACTCCTTTTCGTCTCCGCTACAACCGTCGTTTCCGCCGATTTGCGGACCAGATCGGTGATCTCAGTAGGAAGTATCGACCCAGACGCCACCAGAAATCACCGCTCTCAGCAGTTCTATCCTACTCTAGTGGCAGTTATATATAAACGTGCAAAGTCGAGTTAGAGGGTGATAATCCATGGGTGAACTACCCGACCCTCCAGGAAACCGCTAAAGCGTCTGAGTAGGGCGAACAGTTCACACGTTTGCTTCCTCGACGAGGGATTCAAGAAGCGTCCGCATCCCGTTTCTGGCGTGTTGATGGAACGTTGCTGGTGCGATGCCGAGCGACTCGGCCACCTCCTCACCGGAGCTGTCGCGCGGCCATTCGAAGTACCCGGCATAGTACGCCGTCTCTAGAATGGCCTGCTGACGCTCCGTGAGCTTCTCTTTGAGCGCCGTCTCCAATGTACGGTTGGTCTGTACCGACCGCTCGCGCTCACGCTTGCTGATAAGCTCTGACTCAGAGAATGTCGACTGTACGATATTGACTACGTTCCTAAGGTCCGCAGTCAGGGGGAGGGTCGCAAGAACCGTACCGGTTCCTTCTATAACAGTAGCCGTGTGGACCGTCGCCCCGTATTCGGCGAGGGTGGTCGCCAGCGACGGACCAGTGACGACGAACTCCAGCAGCGCCGCGTCGTTGTGATCGGTGACGAGCCGCGCGTGCGTGATTGAGTCGTCATCCTGGGCCATCTCGAGGACTTCCTCGGGAGAGCCCTTGCTCACGGTGAAGTACTGGAGGTATGACCCGTCGGACTGCGAGGTGACACCTTCCAGTTCGAACCTGACACCGGTCTCTGCTGACGCTCGCACGAAGAATACCTCGGGATCGGTGATCTCGAACTCGAGTTCGACGACCGTGTCGGTCAACAGCGCCTCCTTCCGCTCGACCGCGTTGATCGCCAGCCCGATCGTCTTCCCGAGTTCGAGCAATACGGCCTGCTCTCGAACGCTGAACGCGTTCGCTCGTGAGGAGTAGGCCACGAGCACGTCATAGACGGTCTCCTTGTAGACCAGCGGGATCACCGCGGCGAACGACTGCCCGCTCTCGAACGCGCCATCACCGTCAGAATCATCGACGGCTAGTTCCGACGGTAACTTCCCGACGTCATGGATCATCTGGATGTTGCCCGACTCGATCGCCGTGGCGATCGGATCGACCGTGTCCGCGTCGAACGAGACGTTGAGGGATCCATTGTCGATGCCAGCACCGGTCTTCGTTTCGACGTTCCGGTGGCTACCGTCAACCTCGCCGATCCACGCGGCGTAATACAGTTTCGAATCGGTCAGCGTCTCGCAGACCTGACGCTCGATCTCCTCCCGGGTTGCCGCCTTCACCAGCCCCTGGTTGACCCGTCTGATGACCGTGTTGATCTGGTTTAGCGTTTCGAGTTCGTCGCGCTGACGACCGAGTTCGATTTGCTGTTCTTTTACTTCGGTGATGTCGTCGATGACACCGACGAACCGGTACACCTCGCCATTGTCGTCCTGTAAGGGAAATGCGAAGCTGTTCACCCATCTGACGGCCCCATCGGGACGGACGATGCGGTACTTCTCTTGGAATCTGAGTGTCCTTGTGTTGTCCCGTGACGTCTGTGTCACTTCTCGCATCGCCTGGTCGACCCGGTGCTGGTCCTGTGGATGGACAGCGTCGAGGTGGTTCATTAGGTTGTCGTACACCGAATCTCGTGATCGGCCAGTGATCGTCTCATACGCCGGATTGATGTACAGAACCTCGCTTAGATCATCGTCTGCCATCCAAATTGCGTTGTTGATGTTCTCGGCGATCTGGCGGAGTCGTGCCTCGCTCTCTCGCAACCGCCGTTCGCGCTCTTTACGATCGGAGATATCCGTTGCGATTACGACCGCCTTGTCGACGTCCCCTTCACGACTCTCGATCGGTGCCATGCTGAGCGCAGTCCAGACACGCTTACCGTCAGGCCGCTCTAAGCGAAACTCCGTGTTGAGCACGCGCTCGCGATCGTCGAACACCCGGCTCAACAGGTCTTCGGGCTGGACCTGCTGTCCGCTGGCGCCGTAGAACCGGCGCTGGGAGACGTCGAGCGTCTGGCTGGTGATTTCCTCGATGGTTAATCCCAGCAACTCCTCAGCTTGATCGTTCACACGTGAGATGCTTCCGTCCGGGGTGATGACTCCGATTCCCACCGGACTCGTCTCGAGGATGTGCTCGATGA
>SKXI01000454.1 GCA_007128515.1 Halococcaceae archaeon
CCTCGAAGTACGCCGGTTCGGCCGCCCGTTCGTCGGTCGACATCGTCGCGAGCAGCGTGCCCGTCCCGTCCGGCGTCGAGAGGGCGTGGTTCGCGCCGAACGCGAAATCGGGGAGCGTTTCCGGACCCGGTCCCTCCGGAACCGAGAGGTCGTCGGGATCGATCACCAGCACCCGATCGGCGTACCGCTCACAGCGCTCCCGGAGCCCCTCCCACTGGCCGTACGCGCGGTCCGCGTCGACGCCCTCTCGCATGTAGGGGTTGATCCGGTAGCGGACGTCGAAGTACGTCGGCCGGGCGAGGACGAGCGTGGTGTGGTCGGGACGGTCGGGAACGTCGTCGAGCGAGCCGTCGAGGTCGGAGACCCCGTCGACGACGGCTCCCGTCGTGGTGGAGGGCATACGCGATCGGTAGCGTCCAGCGTGGCATAGGTCTGGTCCCCTCGTAGGGACTGCTATCGGTCGATACCGGCCGAACCGGTACCCGCTTCCCGGTCCGAGCGGTACACAGGTACAGCAGGCCGTGTCACTCGAACGCGACCTCGTCGCGCGTCACGACCTCCCCGAAGAGCCAGTCCGCGTGCTCGAGGGCGTACTCCCGGTGGGCCTCTTCGATCGAGCCGATACCGTCCTCGACGAGGACGGGTCTGAAATCACGCAGACCGGCGCTGCCGGCGGTGTGGAGCACGCAGACGTTCGCGAGCGTGCCACAGATCACGAGGTCGTGGATCCCCCGTGCTCGCAGCCAGCCCTCCAGTTCCGTGTTGTAGAAGGCGTCGTAGGTGTGTTTCTCGACGACGTGGTCCTCCGGTTCGGGTTCGAGCGCGTCGACGATCTCGACCTCCCACGAGCCCTCGAGGACGTGTTCGCCCCAGCGGTCGAACTCGTCGTAGTAGTGGTTTCCCTCGAACTGTTCCGGCGGGTGGACGTCCCGGGTGTAAACGACACGGGCGTCCGCCTCGCGGGCGCTCTCGAGGAGGTCGCCGATCGGTTCGACGATCTCTTCGCTGCCCGGTGCGTAGAGGCTGCCCTCCGGGTCGCAGAACCCGTTCTGCATGTCGACGACGACGACGGCCGTCTCGGTCGGGTCGAAGCGCATGCTGGTGATAGGGGCCGAAGCGGCGAAACGCTTCGGTCGTGTTCGGTTCCCGGACCCTTTTTACTCGGTCGCCACTATCGAGCGGTATGCGTCGTGTTTGTGCCCTGTTGGTCGCCCTCATCCTCGTGGTGAGCGGCGGGCCGGCGCTCGCCGTGGCGGCGGGTGCGCCGGTCGCAACCGACGGGCTACCGGGAGGGGAGACACAGCTCGAAGGCGAACCGGACGACGAGGGCGAGTGGCGCGAGTTCGAGGCGGACGACGAACTCGGCCTCGACGGGAGCGAGGAGCTGACCGACGAGGAGTTAGAGGCGGTGATCGACCGGTCGATGGTCCGCATCGAGGAGCTCCGCGAGGTCGAGTTCGAGGAGCGACCACCCGTCGAGGTCCTGACGAGAAGCGAGTTCCAGGAGGAGTACGACGGGCTGATCGGCGACGCGACCGAGAACCAGACGACGTTCCTGAACGCGAAACACAAGGCGCTGTTCCTCGTCGGCGAGGACGAGGACTCGACGGAGACCCTCGCGGAGAACCGGAACGTCTCCGTCGGCGGCTTCTACTCGTCGGCGACGAACGAGATCGTCGTGGTCGTCGACGATGAGCTCCCCGTGATCGACGAGACGGTCCTCGCTCACGAGCTCTACCACGCCTACCAGGACCAGCGCTGGAACCTCTCGGAGTACGACGCCCAGACGCGCGACGAGCGCAACGCCCAGAACGGCCTGATCGAGGGCGACACCGTCTACATGGAGTTGGAGTACGAACAGCGCTGCGAGAGCGGCGAGTGGGAGTGCGTCCGTCCGCCTGCCCCCGACGAGGGCGAACCGGGCGCGGAGGAGGAGCCGGCAAACATGGGCCTGCTCCTGCTCGACTTCCAGCCGTACAGCGACGGTCCGGCGTTCTCCGAACACGTCTTCGAGCGGGGTGGCTGGGAGGCCGTGAACGAGCTCTACGACGCACCTCCGGAGACGAGTCAGCAGGTGATCACGCCCGATCGCTACCCCGAAGACCTCCCCCGCGAGGTCGAGATCGACGACGACCACGACGAGGAGTGGGACCGGCTGCGCCCCGAGGAACGACCGGACCACGAGGTGCTCGGCAAGGTCTCGATCGCGACGATGTTCGCCGCGCCGCTGTACGAGGAGCCCGGCGAGCAGTTCGTCGCGCCCGAGGAGTTCCTCAACGTCGGCCCGGACGGCGAACTCGACGACTTCGACCCGATCAACTACGACGTCGAGTACGCGACCGGCTGGGACGGCGACCGCCTCCACGTCTACGAGCGAGAGGACGGCGAGAGCGCCTACGTCTGGCGGATCGCCTGGGAGAGCGACGAGGACGCCGAGACGTTCGTCGACGGCTACGGCGACCTGCTCGCGTACCGGGGCGCCGAGAGCGAGGGCGGGGACCTCTTCGTCGCCGACGAGGGCGGCTACGCCGGCGCCTACCACGTCGAGCACGACGGCGACGTGGTGACGATCAGCCACGCTCCGGACGTCGAGTCGCTCTCGGCGGTGAACGCCGACATCGAGCCCGCGGACGTCGAGGACGACGACGCGGAGGAGGCGCCCGAGGAGACCGACGACGACGTCGAAGAGACGCCCGAGGAGACCGACGACGACGTCGAAGAGACGCCCGAAGAGGAGGAGCAGCCAGGGTTCGGCCTCCTCGCGGCGGTCGCCGCGCTCGTGATCGCCCTCGCGCTGCTCGCCCGGCGCCGCTGAGATGGGCTCGCGCGCCGCGGTGCTCGCCGTCGTCCTCTGCGTGGTGCTCGCCGGCTGCACGGCGATCCCCCCCGGAGAGCTGTTCCCGTTCGGCGACGGGGAGGACGACCCGTCGACGCTGGACCCGGACAGGCCGCTCGGCGAGGTCAGGGGCGTGAGCTACGACGACGACCTGGGGGTGAACTCGACCGTCGAGCTGAGCGAGGCCGAACGCGAGGCGGTGATCCACCGGTCGATGGCCCGGGTCGAGGTGATCCGTGGGCTCAAGTTCGAGGAAGAGGTGCCCGTGGAGGTGATCTCCCGGGAGGAGTTCAGGGAGGACCGGCGGTTCACCGAACAGTGGGACGACGACTACGCGACCTGGAACGACCACCTCTGGCGGGCGCTCTTTCACGTCGACGAGGAGACGTCCGCCGCCGAGGAGTTCGAGGCGCTCTACGGCGGAGCGGTCCAGGGCTACTACTCCTCGGGCGACGAGGAGATCGTCATTGTCGCGGACGACCCGGAGGCGGTCGAGATCGACCGGAACACCCTCGCACACGAACTGCTCCACGCGCTGCAGGACCAGCACTTCGGGCTCGACCGCGACCGCTCGTCGCTCGACTCGGAGTTCGCCGCGATGGGGATCATCGAGGGCGACGCGAACTACGTCGAACTCCAGTACGACGAGCGATGCGAGGAGGGCGAGTGGGAGTGTCTCGACCGGCCGAGCGCGACCGGTTCCGAAAGCTCGTTCGACTTCGGGCTGTTCGTCACGATCTTCCAGCCGTACAGCGACGGCCCTGCGTTCGTCGACCACCGATACCAGCAGGGTGGCTGGGACGCCGTCGACGCGGTCTACGAGGACCACCCGAGCGCGACGACCGAGGTGATACACCCCGAGCGCTACGGCGAGTTCGAGCCGACGAACGTGACCGTTCGGGACGAGTCGACCGACGACTGGGAACGGTTCAACGTCAGCAGCCGTGAGGAGGGCGTCGAGACGGTGGGCGAGGCGGCGCTCTACGCCACGTTCTGGTCGAACGGCGTGATCGACCGCGACCACCTCTACGGGGGCGACGACCCGCTCTCGCCGTACGACTACTCGCACCCGATCACGGCCGGCTGGGCGGGCGACCAGCTCGTCCCGTACGAGGGCGAAGAGGGCGAGTACGCCTTCGTCTTCGAGAGCGAGTGGGAATCGACGGCGGACGCGGAGACGTTCGCCGAGGCGTACGAGGGGCTCCTGGCCGTGAACGGTGCGGAGGAGGAAGGGGAGGTCTCGATGATCGGATCGGGCGAGCCGTTCGCCGGGGCGTACCACGTGAGCCAGGACGGGGAGACGGTGACCGTCGTTCACGCGCCGAGTGAGAGCGAACTCGAGGAGGTCCACGGGGTCGAGGTGGGGGTGCCCGCGTCGCTCGATCGATCGGGAGCAGCCGGGCCCGCCGTCGGAGGAGAATCGGGCGGAGCCGGGACCACACCGGCGCCGGTGTAGAACGGATCAGCGGTAGTAGAACTGACCGGCGACGACGACGACGTCGTCCCCCACGGACCGTTCCGTGCGGTGGTCGGAGAGTCTCCGGATCCGCCAGCGGACCGCCCCCCACTTGATCACGAGGAAGCCGACGAGGATCACGCCGAAGCCGACGAGCGTCGCCCCGGTGAGGGGCTCGCCGAGGGCGGCCACCCCGACCAGCACCGCGATCATCGGGGTGACGTAGTTGACGAGGCTCACCTGGACCGGACCGGCCTCCTCCAAGAGTTCGAAGTAACAGAGGAAGCCGCCGACGGTCGCCACGACCCCGAGGTAGGCGAGCGCGGCGAGCGCGCTCGGCGAGAACGTCGCGGCTCCGATCGACTCGGCCGGGTGGACGAGGCTCGTCAGGTGGAGCGCGAGCGCCCCCACGAGCATCATCCACGCCTGGAGCGAGATCAGCGACATCGTCGACCGGATCCGGAGCGCGAGGACGCTCCCGAGCGCGAAGCTGGTCGCGGAGAGGAACAGCAGCGCGACGCCGACGAGCTGGCCGTCCAGTCCCGCGGGATCCGGGCGGGCGATGATCGCGACGCCGACCAGCCCGAGGAGGATGCCGATGGCCGTCGGGAGCGTGAGCCGCTCCTTCGGGAGCAGCCAGACCGCGAACGCCGGCGTGACGACCGGGGTGAGGCTCATCATCACCGCGGCGATACCGCTCGTGACGTAGCTCTGGCCGACGAACAGCAGGGCGTAGTGCGCGCCGATCAGGAACGTCCCACCGATGGCGATCAGCGCCCAGTCGCTCCAGCGGGCGGGGCGCCACTCGTAGCCGGCGACGACCACGTAGGCGAACAGCACCGCTGCCGCGACGTCGAACCGAAGGGCGGCGAACAGCACCGGTGGTAGGTCCGCGAGACCGACCTCGATCGCGAGGAACGAGGTGCCCCAGGCCGTCGCGAGCAGGGCGAACAGCGTCGATGTGCGAGATAATCCTCTCATTGTGATAGGTTCTACCTCCGTAGAAGGCAGCTTCGTGGTTCCGAACTAGAGCCCGCGGGTATAAGAGGATTGCAGGATTCGAGATACCGTTTGACACCCTACCATGCTACGGAGTACTCGGATGAACAGTCATGAACGACCGCCGGAATCACGGCGGCGAGAAACGGGTTGGAAGGGGTCGGAGGCTCACTCGAAGTCGCCGACGAGGACGGTGTTGACGTTCAACACCTTCTGTGCTCGTCGGAGGCGCTCGGAGAGCGACTGGTGGCTGATGTCGAGGTCGCCCGCGAGCTCCTCGAGCGAGACCTTCCGGGGAACGTCGTAGTAGCCGCGTTCGGTCGCGAGCGTGATCGCCTCGTGCTGGGACTCGCTCAGTCCGAAGCGGCCCTCGCGGTCGTCGTCCATCTCGTAGATCGCGGTGATGTTCAGGCGGATGCCCCGGTCCTCGGCGTAGTCGTACGCCCGTGAGAGCGCATCGCGCTCGGGAAAGAGCGCGCGGAAGCTCCAGACCCCCTCCGTGGCGACCGCCGAGAGGATCACGCCCTCCTGTTCGGTGAGGATGTTGACGAGGATCTCCGCCTTGTCGACCCAGTCCATCCGGTAGAGCCGAACGCCGTCGTCGGTCTCGCTGATCAGCTCGAACGTGTCGAGCGTCTCGTCGGCCTCGAAGAGCTCCTCGATCCGGTCGAACTCGTCGGCGGTGACCCAGACGTACGGCATGACGTGGTCGGGGCCGTGTGCCGCGACGCGCTCTATCTCCATCTCCGGGATCGGTCCCGCCTCGATCGTCTCGCCCAGTGCGAACCCCTCGACGGGAAGCCTGAACTCCGCGATAGTTGCCATGATAGGACCTGCGGGCTGAACGGTATAAATCGGGCGTTATCGTCGCGGTCGATCCCCCGGATCGGCACCACCGTACCACGCAGGGGACGGAGTCACCCGTCGGGAGTGAGTAGCGGGAACCGGGAGTACATGTTCGGGCCGATCCACCAGCCGACCTGCACGCGCTGTGAACGGCCGCAAGTCGAGGTCAACGGCCAGTACTACGGACTCTGTTTTCAGCATCTCAGGGAGGAACGCGACATCGAGGCGTTGTGACGTCGCCCGCGCTCGTCACCGGTGGTACACACTTTTGTGCGCGTCTTGTGAACTGGTGTCCATGGCCACAGAATGGGAGGTACTCCTCCCGAAGGAGATCGACCCGTCGGGACCGGAGTCGATCACGGATTTCGCGCGGTGTACCGGTATGGACGAGTACAGCAGCTCCGACGACGTACTCGACGACATCGGTCGGTACGACGCCGTCATCCTCAGGGTCGCCACGCTCGACGCCGACGTGATCGACCGGGCGGACCGGTTGCAGGTCATCGCCAAACACGGAGCGGGTCTCGACAACGTGGACATCGAGGCGGCGTCACGTCACGACGTCGTCGTCTGTAACACGCCCGGAGCGAACTCGCGATCGGTCGCGGAACACGCTATCGCCCTGCTGTTCGCCGTTCGGCGAAACCTCAGGACCGCCGACCGACACGTTCGTGACGGCGGCTGGGAACGCTCGGTGCATACAGGCCGAGAACTCACGAATGACACGCTGGGGCTGTTCGGATTCGGAGCCATCGCCCGAGAGGCGTCGGATCTGGCCCACGGAATCGGTCAGAACGTCCTTACGTACGACCCGTACGTCGCCGAGGAAGACGTGCCGACGCGGGTCGAGCGGGTCTCGGAGTTCGGCGACTTGTTCACCCGTTCGAACGCGGTGAGCGTCCACGCCCCGCTGACCCAAGAGACACGCCACGCCATCTCGACGGACGAACTGGCGGCGCTCGGCGAGACCGGTGTCCTCCTCAACACCGCACGGGGCGCTGTCGTCGACGAAGACGCGCTCCTCGAGGCGCTCGAAGCGGGCCGCCTCGGCGGTGCCGGCCTCGACACCTTCGAGGACGAGCCGCCGGGTGAGGACCACCCGCTGTACGCTCGCGACGACGTGGTCTTGACGCCCCACGTCGGCGGGGTAACCCACGAGGCGCTCGGACGCATGAGTCAGCGGGCAGCGGCGAACGTTCGAACGGTCTACGAGGGTGGGCTCCCCAAATCGACTGTGAATCGTGAGGCCCTGGACAGGGAGGGAGACCGATGAGGTCGGAGAACGGGCTTCGCCGCGCGCTCGAACGCGGCGAGACGGTCCTCGGTGCGAGCTCGGCGACGTTCTCGCCGACGGTCATCGAGGCCTTCGGCCACGTCGGACTGGAGTACGTCTGGCTGGATTTCGAGCACGCGGGACCGAGCCCGTACGACAGCACCGCCTTCGAGGAGCTGAGCCGGGCCGCCGAGGCGGCCGACATCGAACTGCTGGTTCGACTGCCGGCGCCGGAGCCACCGCTCGTCAGGAAGGTGCTCGACGCGGGCGTCAGGACGATCCTGCTCCCCCGGATCGAGACGGCGAGCGAACTGCGCCCGGCGGTCGAGGCGGCGTACTTCTCGTACGACGGGGACGTCGGCGACAGGGGGGTCGGCATCGGGCGCTCGGGCGAGTGGGCGGGCTACGTCGATAGCTACGTCGCCACCGAGGACGACGAGGTCCTCGTGGGGACGATGATCGAGAACGAACGGGCCGTCGAGAACATCGAGGAGATCCTCTCGGTCCCGCAGCTCGGGTTCGCGTTCGTCGGCCCTGCCGACCTGGCGATGTCGATGTCTGGCGGCGACCCGACGGCGAAGAACCCCGAGGCCGTGGCGACCGCGATCGACCGAGCGCTCGAGGCCTGTCTCGCGGC
>SKXI01000460.1 GCA_007128515.1 Halococcaceae archaeon
CCTACGCGATCGAGTGGATGTGGGACGAGTCGATCCCGGAACTCGTGCGGGAGCTCTTCGACCGGAACGGCCCGCACGCGGGGCCGAAGGAGACCGCGATGATCCGACACCTCGCGCCGGAGCTGGTTCGTGAAGCGGAGTTCGAATCCGCGAGGGACGGCGGCGTCGCGGACTACCCACCGGAGACCTCCACGAGGTTCGGCGCGCGCACCTTCTACGACGCCGCGGACAACTCGGAGAACGGGGCGTTCGGCGACCCGACCGACGCGACGGCGGAGAAGGGCGAACGGATCTTCGAGGCGGCGACCGAACAGCTCTGTCGGCTCTGCGAGTGGCTCGCCGACCAGCCGCGGGAAGAGTTGATGCCGGAGCCGCCCGTACGGACCGAGCGATGAGCGGTCGTGTCGTCGCGATCCACGTCGCTCCGGAGCAGAGTGCCCCGGTCGAGGAGCGGGATTGGGTCTACGCGGTCGCTGGCCGTGGGCTCGAGGGCGACCGCTACTTCGACGACGAGGGCACCTTTCGCGAGCGAGACGGCAGCGATCTCACGCTGATCGAGCGCGAGGCGCTCGACGGCGTCGAACGCGAGTACGGTATCGCCCTCGAGCCGGGCGTTCACCGGCGGAACATCACGACGAGAGGGGTCGCACTCAACCACCTCGTCGGCGATCGGTTTCGGGTGGGGCGGGCGCTCTGTGAGGGCGTCGAGCTCTGCGAACCGTGTTCGTACCTCGAACGCCACCTCGAGACCGAGGGGGTCCGGGAGGCGCTCGTCCACCGTGGCGGCCTCCGCGCCCGGGTACTCGAAGGCGGGCGGGTCGAGCCAGAGGACGCGGTGACGCGACTCGGGTCGGACTGAGAGGGATCATCGGAGACGGTCATAGATCTCGTATACCGTCGGCCAGAGGCTTTGATGGACAGCGTCGGGGCCGGCTCCGTCGGATCTATCGACCGTTCTGTCCGACGGTACAATCCAGGACCGAGAGACCTGATCGAGTGATCGGCCACCGGGATCCCTGGTTGGTGACGATGATCCCTCTGAACCCCTCACCACGCCTATATCGGCAGGGGACCGAGTGGTGAGAATGAACGATGACGGTCGTCTTCCGGCGGGAACACACCCGGGGCGGGTCTCGCTCACGGTGAACGATCTCGACCGGGTGAGCGGGTTCTACACGGACGTCGTGGGTCTCGTAGTGGAGGACCGCGAGAACGGGCGAACGAGCCTCGGGGCGGGTGGTCGAACGCTCCTCGAGTTGCACGAGGAGTCGGAGACGCCGGAGCGAGGCGAACGCGAGGCCGGGCTCTTTCATACGGCGTTTCTCGTCCCCTCGCGGGAGGCGCTGGCCGGTGCGCTCTGCCGGATCGAAGCGCGGTGGCGGCTCACCGGGGCGTCCGATCACCTCGTGAGCGAGGCGCTCTACACCCGCGACCCGGAGGGGAACGGCGTCGAGATATACCGCGACCGGGAGCGAAGCGAGTGGCCGGAGACCGACGACGGAACCCCGGGGATCGACACCCTCCCGCTCGACCTCGACGCGCTTCGTTCGCTCGAACACGGTGGGGAACCCGTCCCAGGGGAACCGAGGATCGGGCACCTCCACCTCGAGGTCTCCTCGCTCGACGAATCGAAGGCCTTCTACGCCGACGACCTCGGGCTGAACGTGCGACAGGCGGTCGGAAACTCGGCGCTCTTCCTCGCCGTCGGCGACTACCACCACCACCTCGCGCTCAACACCTGGAACGGGCGGTCCGAACCACGGCGAGGGAGGGGTCTCGCGTCGTTCGCACTCGTCGTTCCGAACCGCGAGGCGCTCGGACGGATCGAGAGCCGGATGCCGGAGTGGTCGATCGTCTCGACCTCCGAAACCGTACTCGAACTGGAGGGCCCGGACGGGATCCGTCTCTCGGTCGCGACGGCCGACTATTGATATCGTCGTATGCGATTTACCCGGCGTACGAGCCGAGCCCATCGAACGAGTCGGTGGCGACGGCCTCGACGAGCGACGTCACGTCCACGTCACCCAGTTTTCCGGGATACTTCCGCTCGAAGTAACCGAGCAGGTTCTCGACGTCGCGTTCGAGGAGGTCCCGCGCGTTCTCGTGGTCCGTGGGGACCGCCTGTGGCCAGTCGAAGACGGTGACACCGTCCTCGCTCACGAAGACGTTGTACTCGCTCATGTCGGCGTGGACGTAGCCGAGTCGATAGGCGCTCGCCATCTCGGAGAGGATCGCCGAACAGATCGGCCGGACCTGTTCGTCGGTCAGCCGCGTTCGCGAGAGCTCGACCCCGTCGATCAGTTCCATCACGAGCGCGTGTCTGTTCTGGTCCTCCGGACGGGGGACCCTGACGTCGGGGTAGAGCGCCTCCAGGACCTCGTACTCCCGTTCGGCGGCCTTACGGGCGGTGTAGAACCAGGAGACGTGGTCGTGGTCGGCGGTGTAATCGCGCTCCCGGTTCACCTCGCGGAAGTTCGTGTAGCCCTCGCGGTGGAACTTCAACGCGAGCGAGCGGTACGAACGGACCTCGTAGACGTCGCTCTCCTTTCCGACGCCCAGCGGCGCGCCGAAGCCGTCGATCGTGTCCCGTTTCGCGAACGCCCGGAGCGCGAGCGCGTCGTAGCCCGCGAACCGCAGGCGGAGACCCTCGTACTGGATCGTCTTCCGCTCGACGAGTTTGCGTTCGAGACACCGCCCGAGGCGGTAGTCGACCTCTTCGCGGGTGAGCCCGGAGAACTCGGGGAGTTTTCCCCGGTCGACCCACTCGCTGAAGCGCATCCCGTGTTCGACACCCGAGAGCAGGTGGAAGTCCTCGGTTTCGAGGTCGGTCATCACGCTCGCGACGTTCCCTGCCATCGCTCCCGCTACGTCAGCGGCCGGTAAAAGGGACCGGTCACGGCTCGTGAATCGTATGTCGCGATAGCGAATCCGTGAACTGCCGACGGAAACGGCTTTCATCCCCCCGGGCGGAGTACCCGAGAGACAGAGATCACATGGCGATCGACCGGCAGGAGGCAGTCGAGGCGTTGGAACGGCTCGGGCTCTCGAACTACGAGGCGAAGGTGTTCATCGCCCTCCAGACGCTCGGGGACGGGACGGCGAGAGAGGTCTATCGCCTGGCCGAGATCCCCCGGTCGCAGGTCTACGGCGCGGCCGAGGCCCTCGAGGAACAGGGGCTCGTCGAGATCCAGCAGTCGTCCCCGATGCGGTACCGGCCGGTCAGCATCGAGGAGGCGAAGGCGATCCTCAACGAGCGGTTCGAGCGGGAACAGGACCGGGCGTTCGATTACCTCGAGAGGGCACGCGAGCGATACGATCCGGGTGGCGAACAGCGCGAGGACGTCTGGTCGTTGCAGGGTCGCGAACACGTCGACGCCCGCGTCGAGCAGCTGGTGAACGACGCCGAGGCGACGGTCCTGTTCGGTGCGAGTGACGTGGCGCTCGTTCCCGATCGGATCAGGGACGCGCTCGTCGAACGGCGTCAGGGTGGACTCTCGGTGAAAGTCATAAGCGAGAGTTCGGAGGTCCACGAGCTGTTCGAGGGGGGCGAGATCGAGACCTACTATCCTCCCGAACAGGACCAGTCGAGACACGGCGGTCGGCTGCTGGTCGTCGACGGCGACGCCGTGTTGTTGAGCGTGCTCGCGGAGAACGGTGCCGAACGCGAGGGCGAGGAAGCCGCGATCTGGAGCGAGGGAACGGGTCTCGCGACCGTGCTCGCGACGATCCTCGCGAACCTCTTCGACGAATCGAGCGGCGCGGTTCGAAGCTCTTAAACGCCCAGTGCGACGTATCTCGGGTAGACTCGCTGGAGACGGGCACCAGCGGGCACCCGTCGCGGACGGGCCGGGATGTGGCCGCAGACGCGGCTGAACCACGAAACGCCCGTGGTGAAACACGATGGCACGAAGTTTCTACTCACACATCAGGGAGGCATGGAAGCGCCCGAACGAGGGCGCGGTCGGAGAGCTCCAGTGGCAGCGAAAACAGGAGTGGCGCGACCAGGGCGCGATCGAACGGGTCGAGCGACCGACGCGGCTCGATCGCGCGCGCGAACTCGGCTACAAGGCGAAACAGGGGATCGTCGTCGCGCGCGTGAGCGTCCGCAAGGGGACGGCCAGAAAGAGCCGCTTTCGCGCCGGCCGCCGTTCGAAGCGCCAGGGCGTCACCCGTATCACCCGACGGAGGAACCTCCAGTCGATCGCCGAGCAGCGCGCGAGCCGGAAGTTCCGCAACCTCCGGGTGCTCAACTCCTACTGGGTCGGCGAGGACGGCTCCCAGAAGTGGTTCGAGGTGATCCTCGCGGACCCCGAACACCCGGCGATCCAGAACGACGACGACCTGAACTGGATCTGTGGGGACAGCCAGAAGAGCCGTGCGTTCCGCGGCAAGACCAGCGCCGGGCGGAAGTCCCGCGGGCTCAGAAAGCGTGGGAAGGGCACCGAGAAGACCCGCCCGAGCCGCAGCAGCCGGAAGTAGACACGCCGACCGGCCGTTCTAATACAGCCGACAAGCCAGCGACCGGTCTCCCCGGATGCCCGAGACGGCCACGCGCTTATTACCGCGACCGTCGAACGACCTCTATGACCGGCCTCTCGCTCGACGCGACCCAGCTGGACAGGTACTCGAGGCACATCATCATGGACGAGATCGGTCCGGAGGGCCAGCGCGCGCTGCTCGATTCGTCCGTGCTCGTCGTCGGCGCGGGCGGCCTCGGCTCGCCGATCATCCAGTATCTCGCCGCCGCCGGCGTCGGCACCCTGGGGATCGTCGACGACGACGTCGTCGAGCGCTCGAACCTCCAGCGCCAGATCGTCCACGGCGACGCGGACGTCGGCGAGCCGAAAGTCGAGAGCGCCGCACGGTACGTCGAACGGCTGAACCCCGATACCGAGGTCGAGACCCACGAGCTCAGGCTCGAACCCGGGAACGCCGAGGAGCTGATCGGGGAGTACGACCTCGTCGTCGACGGCTCGGACAACTTCCGGACGAGGTACCTGGTCAACGACGTCTGTACGCTCTCGGGGACGCCCTTCTCGCACGGCGCGATCTACAAGTTCGAGGGGCAGGTGATCTCGTTTCCCGCAGACGGCGGCCCGTGTTACCGCTGTCTGTTCCCCGAATCCCCGCCAGCGGGAAGCGTCCCCGACTGCGCGACGACCGGCGTCCTGGGGGTGCTCCCGGGCACCGTCGGCTGTATCCAGGCGACCGAGGCCGTGAAGATGATCGTCGGCGTCGGTGAGACGCTCTCCGGACGGATGCTCGCGTACGACGCGATGGACACGACCTTCGAGGAACTCGAGATCCGGAAGAACCCCGACTGTCCCGTCTGCGGGGAGGGGGCGATCGACTCGATCGAGCAGGTCTCCTACGCGGAGGAGGGCTGTCGGGTGAGCGCGGACTGATACGGACTGCTGTACCTGTGGACCGCTGGGACCGAGAACCGGGTACCGGTCTGACCGATACGGGCGTCGGCCATTCCGTATGAGAGGGGTCGTCGGTGGAACTCGTCGCAACTCGATCGGGAATCGAACGACACCGGTGGTGTGTACCCCGAGAGGGACGATCGGCTCCGGTGGTCCGGATGATCCCGCCAGCGTCCGCTACCGATAGTCCGAAGAGCCGTGATCGAACCGAGTGGGCCTGACCCTCCCGTGGGCTTCGAGTTCGTGTGCGTTGAGACGTCGCTGCAGGTCTGCGTTCGATCCGGAGAGGAAGTAGGTCTCACAGACCGCACAGCGATCGACGAGTGTCTCCATGCTCGAGCGGGCTATCTGCCGGACCGGTATAAGTTTTCCGGGTATTCGTACACAAAGGTAGTAGTTTGAACAGGGTATGTGGTAATACTAACCGGTTATTTGTTTGTGTGTCGTTTTTCACTCCGGGAAGTCGATCGTCTATCGACGAACCGAGAGGAGAGAGTCGTCCGCTCGATTCCGGGGTGGCGGTGCGGGATCGTAGGCCAGTGAGCTCCCCGTCGCAACCGCTTTGCCCGCACGCTCGGTATCGCGAGCATGACCGACCTCGCCGACCGGGAGTGGCGGCTGATCCGCGAGGAGTCGTGGGACGGTCCGACGAACATGGCGCTCGACGAGGTGGCCGCCGAGACCGCCGCGGCGGGCGGGCCGCGGACGCTCAGGGTCTACCGCTGGGAACCGAGTACGCTCTCGTTGGGCTACCACCAGGACCCGGAGACGATCGACTGGGGATACGCGGAACGGGAGGGGATCACCGTCACCCGTCGGCCGACCGGCGGCGGCGGGATCTACCACGACTCCGAGGGGGACATCTCGTACTCGATCGTCGCGCCCGCGGCCGAGCTTCCGAGCAAACTCATCGACTCGTATCACCTGCTCTGTGAGCCGGTTCTGCGGGGGTTTTCCCGAATGGGCGTCGACGCGAGGTTCGCGCAAGAGCCCCAGCCCGAGATCCACCACCCGGCGTGCTACCTGCGCGAGCTCCACCCCGCACACGACGTGGTGGCCGGCACGGAGGGGAGGAAGGTGAGCGGCAACGCCCAGTACCGCCAGCGCGACGCGGTCATCCAGCACGGCTCGCTCACGTACGAGGTCCGGACGGAACCGCATCTCGCGGTCTTCCGCGACCACGAGGTCGAGCCGGAAGCGTTCGAGGGGCGGGTGACGGGGATCCACGAGGAGAGCGGGGTTTCGAGGGACGGGGCGGTGGCGGCGCTCGAGAGTGCGCTCTCGGAGTGGGCCGAGGCGGAGGACGGGTCCTGGTCGGATACGGAGTTGGAGCGGGCCCGTGAGATCGCCCGTGGGAAGTACGCCGACGACCGGTGGACACGCGAGCGGGTCGATCCGACCGGCTGAAGTGTTCGCTCACTCTCTTGGCCCGTATGGACGAGGTCATCCGCGCGCGTGGCCACGAGAACGTGCGCGCCGAACACGCGAGCACGTTCGAGGTGACGACCGACGACTGGCTCACGCCCGCGGGCGACTGTATCCTCGGGATCCGTGCCGACCGCGCGCCCGCCGACTTCGATCCGGCGTTCGTCGAGGCCTGTCGGAAGGCGGGTAGGGAGATCGTCGCGACGGTCGAGGCGGGAGGACGTGAGCAGGTCGTCCGTGGGCGGGGCCACCCCGACCTCACGTTCGAGAGCGACCGGAGCGCGGTCGGTCGGACGAGCGAGTACGTCGACGACCGAACCGTGATGATCGGAGCGGCGTTCGCCGCGAGCGGCTTCGACCGGGAGATCGTCGAGGCCCTGGCCGACGGTGCGGGGCTGACGGTCACGCTCTCGGTCGATCGGTAGCACCGAGGGAGCGATCGGATCGAGCCGGCTCCCCCCGGGTAGTTCGGGGCCCTCGTCGAGGGCGAACCCGTGGACAGTTCCGGAACCGTCGCCCGCCCGGATCGCACCGGAGAGGCCCCAGTGACGGCCTCCACCGGCATCGAGCGGAGTTCGAGTACCGTCGGAACACCGGGTTCGTATACGGTATACCGATATATCGAATCACCGTGCCGACGCTCGATGATACGGTCTGCAGTACGTCAGTACCGGCGCAACCGCAGGACGGTCACCGTTGGGCCGGTAAATCGGTACAGCAGACCGTATGAGTGGTCCGCCGGACCGACGTCGGTGGAGGATAAGTGGGACCGCTCCGTAGGCCGTCCCATGACCGACGAGCCGATCGAGAACATCAGCGGGGGCGCCGATGGCGGCGGTATGGCGACCGAGTTCGAGCCGAGCGAGGCGGAGACGCGCGCGGAGCGGGTGATCGACCACCTCGGCGAGACCTACTGGCAGAAGGCCTACGGCGGTCAGGACGCCTTCACCTGTCTCGTCCGGACGATCCTCTCGCAGAACACCTCTGACAAGGCGAGCCAGCCCGCCCACGACGCGTTGATGAAACGGTACGGGGGAAGCGAGGTGCAACGCACCTCGGACGACGCGAGCGGGCAAGGCCCGCGAGCCGGCGATCTGGTCGAGGCGC
>SKXI01000279.1 GCA_007128515.1 Halococcaceae archaeon
CCGCGCTCGACGGTCTCGGCGTACGCGTCGTGGTAGAGCGTGGTGAGCGCCTCGACGTCGTCGGACGTCGCGTCGCGCACCGTCATCGCCTCGGCGACCTCTCGGTCAGTCGTCATCGAAGCATCCGTCCGTTTCGGTCGATCATCCGCTGACTCGGTTCGCGTTCACACGACCTATCGGTTGGGAGTGTCGATCGAACGACTCGCTCCTCGTGGACGATCGGCGAGCGTCGGTTCCGACCCGGAGGCACGAGCCGCGACGGCCGTCGCACCGAGCACCATCGCCAGCATGACGAGGCTGATCGCGCCGGTGGTCTCGCCGTAGCCGCCGGGTTCGACGCCGAGAGCGATCCCGGTCACGCCGAGGACGACCGCGAGCGCACCGGCGGGAACGGCGACCCATTCGGGGAGCGCCGGCGGGTCGAGGTCACGCTCGGAGAGCGCGTCGAGGCTCGCGTACCGGCCGCCGAGCGTCGCCGCGGCGATGGCGCTCACCAGCACCAGCGGCGCGAGTCGGACGAACCCGAGCGCGACGAGCAGCGTGAGGTAGCCCACCGCGACGGTCCCGAACAGTCGCGTCCGGTAGCCCACCAACAGGGCCACACCGCAGGCGGTCTGGACCACGGCGAAGACGAGCACCCAGAGCCCGATCACCGGGAGGACGGCCGCCTCGACGAACGCGGCGACGGGTGCGACGTGCACGGCGGCGATCCCCTCGAAGACAGCGGCCTGCTCCATCGGGCTCGCCCAGCCTGGCAGCGCGTTCAGTCCCGGTTCGGTTCGGACGAACACCTCCTGGAGCAGCCGGTAGCCGACGAACACCCGCAGGAGGTCGCCGCCGATCCCGACCGGATCCGCGCCGCGGTAGGCGAGGACGAACCCACCGGCGACCAGCCCGAACAGCACGGCCAGTTCGAGACCCACCAGCGCGAGCCGTCCCTCCTCCATCCCGCTGATCGACAGCTGGTAGTAGGTGGAGCAGAGCGCGGCGAGGGCGGCGAGCAGTGGGTACGACCGCCGCGGCGGCGCGAGCCACGAGAGGCTCGCGACCCGGTCGGAGAGCCGTGCGAGCGAGCCGCGTTTCCGCGCGATTCGCCCGTCGAGGCCGTAGTGGTAGCCCGCGTTCGCCACGAGGACGAACAGGATCGGAACGGCGAACAGCGGCGAGGTGCGGATCGTCCCGAAGTGGAACACCGGGAAGAAGTAGAGCAGGCCGAAGAGCGCGGCCGGCCGGCTCCAGAGCCCCGCGACGAGCGCGAGACCCACGGCGATCTGCGCGGCCGTCGCGACGTAGCTCCAGGTCGTCGCGTAGGGCAGGACGACCGTCTCGAGCACGAGGGCGTACCAGGCGTACGTTCCCTCATCTATCGCGCGTTCGGAGACCTCCGCGATCGCTACCCCCGCCTCGGGGCCGAGCCACTCCGGGTTCGGGCCCGTCGAGAGCGTGCCGAGTTTCCACCAGCCGCCCGCGACGGCCTCGTAGAGCAGGAGGAACCCCGCGAAGACGCGGACGAGCGCGACCCACGGGCTCGCTCGGTCGATCCCGCTCATCGAAGCTCCTCCGCCCGGTTTCGAAGCACCGGATCCAGGCTCCGGTCCGTGGCGATCGCGTCGAGCGCGCGCTCGTCGCCACAGCGGCCGATGCCGTCGAGCGCCTGGCGGCGGAACCTCCCTCCGAGGCCGTCCGTCCGGACGACGGTGGCGAGTGCGTCGGTCGCACCCGTCTCGATCAGCTCCCGGACCGCCTCCGTTCGTCGCTCCGGGTCGACGTTCGTCCTGACGGCGGTCCGGAACGCCGCGGCCGGGGAGTCGGTCATCGGTGGAGCCCCTCCGCCGTCGACCCGCCGCGTCCCCCGCTCACCGGACGTCCGCCAGCGCGACGAACGAGCCCTCCCTCGCCGTGATCCACTCCGTCGTCACCGACTCCGCTTTCGCCGAGCACGGGAAGATCGTACACTCGTCGGGCGCGTCGTCGTACTCCTCGACCACCGCCCGGCAGTCGATCGGCGGACCGTCCCACGACGTCCACGTCCCCGGCCGGCGTCCGGCCTCTCGATCTTCTGCGTCGCTCATCCCTTTCCCCGTCCTCCGTGTTCGATGGTTCTCCGTCCATTCCGTCTCCTCAATCCGCGAGGCCGATCTCCTCGGCCGTCTCCTCGTGGTCGTGGCCCGCGTCCTCGACCGTCTCGAACGTCGGGAACCGGTCCTCGAACTCGGCCCAGTCCGTGATCATCTCGTTCTCGGTCAGGAGACACGCCTCCAGACGGCGCTCGACCGCCCCTCGGTCCATCCCCTGCCCGATGAGGACGAGCTGGGTTCCGCGATCCCCCCAGCGCTCGTCCCACGACTCCTCGATCTCGGGGTAGGCCTCGAGGTACGCCGCCCGTTCGTCCTCCGGGAGCGTCGCGAGCCACTGCCCGCCCGGGGCGACCCGGATCGACCGGCCCGCGATCGACAGCGAGAGCGCTGCCCGCTCGCGCCCGGCGAGCCAGAAGTGGCCCTTCGCCCGGACGACGCTCCCCGGGGCGTGGTCGAGGACGTCGGCGAACCTCTCGGGGTGGAACGGCCGCCGCGCCTCGAAGACGAACGAGCTCACACCGTGTTCCTCCTCGGCGGAGGCGTGTTCTTCCTCGAGTTCGCGGATCCACCCGGCCGAGCGACTCGCGGCCTCGAAGTCGAACCGGCCGGTCTCGACGATCGCCTCCGGATCTATTCTCCCGTGTTCGGTACGGACGATCTCCGCCCGGGGCTGGAGCGTTCGAACGACCCCCTCGATCCCGTCGAGTGCGTCCTCGCTCACGAGGTCGCACTTGTTGAGCACGAGCACGTCGCAGAACTCGACCTGTTCGACGAGGAGGTCGCCGAGGTGTTTCTCGGTGCCGTCGTCGTCGAGGGTCTCCTCGGATCGCATCGCCGCCTCGAACCGGTGGGCGTCGACGACCGTGACGGTCGTGTCGAGGTCGTAGTGGTCCATCGGCTCGATGCCGGTCTCCTCGTAGAACTCGGTCGGATCGAGATCGGACTGGTCGAAGCCGAGCG
This sequence comes from Halococcaceae archaeon, assembly GCA_007128515.1. Taxonomy (GTDB): domain Archaea; phylum Halobacteriota; class Halobacteria; order Halobacteriales; family Halalkalicoccaceae; genus Natronorarus. The sequence continues at coordinate 3,039 of SKXI01000279.1, forward strand.
TGAGCGTCTGTGCGAGGGGAAGCGGCTCGGCGACGCCCGTGGACTCGATCACGAGCGCATCGAACTCGCGTGCCTCGGCGAGCGCGCCGATCGCGTCGAGCAGGTCCCCGCGCAGCTCACAGCAGATACAGCCGTCCGAGAGCTCGATCACCTCCCTCTCGTCCTCGGAGATCGCCGACCGCTCCGCGACGAGGTCGGCGTCGACGTTCACCTCGCCCATGTCGTTGACGAGCACCGACAGCTCGCGGTCGGTCTCGCGGAGGACGTGGTTCAGCAGCGTCGTCTTTCCCGCGCCGAGGCTCCCACTCAGCACCGTCACCGGGATCGGTTGGCCGCTCATCTCGATAGTAATATAAACCCCATGGTTGGTATATCTTGTTATTTTAGTCGCCAATCTTAATAACCTCCGCGAGGAACCCAGGGGAGTGAGAGAGACGTTCGCCACGAAACGGGGCGGCACCGGGCGAAGGGGATCCGCGGGTCGATCGAACGGGGAAGTTCGAGGCGCGAGGGACGACGATGGGTGAGCGCGATCGCGCGGACGTCGCGGTCGTCGGCGCGGGCGCGGCCGGCGTCGGCGTGGGCGTCGCGCTCTCGATGCTCGACCTCGACGTGCGGATCGTGGACCGGGAGGCGATCGGCGCGTCCTTCCGGCGGTGGCCCGAGGAGATGCGCTTCATCACGCCCTCGTTCCCTTCGAACGGGTTCGGGCTTCCCGATCTGAACGCCGTGACCCCACAGACGTCGCCGGCGTACGCGCTCGGCAGACAGCAGCCGAGCGGCGAGGAGTACGCCGAGTACCTGGAACGGGTGGTCGAGTTCTTCGAGCTCGACGTCGGGACCGGCGTCGAGGTCGAGGCCGTCCGACCGGTCGAGTCACCGAACGGCGTCCGTGAGGAGGCGACCGAGGCGGTCGCGGTGGACGGTGGAGCCAGCGAGGGAGTGGGATTCGTCCTCGAGACGAGCGAGGGCGCTCTCGACGCGCGGTTCGTCGTCTGGGCGGGCGGTCAGTTCGGCTCTCCCCGACGAGGGGTCGTCGGCGGCGAGAAGCTGTGTGTCCACACCGCCGAGGTCGACTCCTGGGCCGAGTACGCCAGAGCCGCGAGCACGCGCGAGTTCCTCGTCGTCGGCGGGTACGAGAGCGGGATCGACGCCGCCGTCGGACTCGTCGAGGCCGGCGCGTCGGTCACCGTCGTCGACCGGGGCGAGCCCTGGGACGAGCACGATCCCGACCCGAGCGAGGTCCTCTCGCCGTACACACGCGAGCGCCTCGACGCGGTGCGGGGGAGCGACCGGCTCAGCCTCGTCGGCGGGATCGAGGCCGAACGGGTCGAGCGTACGGACGACGGGGGCTTCGTTCTCGTCGGATCGTTCGCCGACGAGCACGTCAGGGAGACGCCCGACTACCGTCATCGGTTCACGGTTCCGACCCGGCCGCTCCTCGCGACCGGCTTCGAGCCGACGCTCGGACCCGTCGCCGAGCAGTTCCCCCGACGGAGGGGCACGATCGAGCTGACCGACCGCGACGAGTCGCCCGAGGTCCCCGGGCTCTTCCTCGCTGGACCGGACGTGACCCACCGCGGCGTGAAGTTCTGTTTCGTCTACAAGTTTAGAAGCCGGTTCCCCGTGGTCGCGGAGACGATCGGCGAGCGCCTCGGCGTCGAGACCGACGTCCTGGAGGTCTACCGGGAGAACAACGTGTTCCTCGACGACCTCTCGTGCTGCGAAGAGGGGATGTGCGAGTGCTGAAGGGAGGGGAGGAGGGGGTCTCCGGGGCCGGGCCCCGATCGGGGGACAGAGAGACGGTGGTCGTCGTCGGGAAGGAGAGCGTCGGGAAGTCCGAACTCGTCGCCTCGCTCACCGGAGACCGGCCGACGAGCGGCAACTTCCGCGGGACGACCGTCCGGAGCGAGCGCTACTCTACGGGTGACTACGAGTTCGTCGACACGCCCGGGATCGTCCTCGAGGCCGACACCGAAGCGACCCGCGAGGCGCTCTCGCAGGTCGGCGAGGAAGAGTGGGTGCTGCTGGTCGTCCCGGCGACGGACGCCGACGGCGATCTCGATGACCTCCTCCCGGTGGTGGAGGACCGCCTCGGCGCGATCGTCCTCACGTTCTGGGACAAGGTCGAAGAGACCGACGAGACCGGCCGCGCCCTCGAACGCCTGGGCGCCGACCTCGGCGTTCCGATCGTACCGGTCGACGCCAGGAACGTCTCGCGGCCGGTGACCGACGGCGGGACCGAACCGGTCGGCGGGGACCCCGGTCGCGGCCCGACGGACGAGTTCTCCCGCATCGTGCGGGCGATCGAGCGGCCCGGGGTGTTCCCGGAGCGCGCCCGGCGCGAGATCGGTCCCAGGATCGAACCGCCCGAGAGCGTCCTCGAGCGGCCGTACGTCGGACCGGCCGTCAGCCTCCTCCTGTTGCTCCTCCCGGCGGCGGTCGCGGTCTGGTTCGCCAACACGCTCGCGGGGGAACTCGATCCGGTCGTCGGAGCGGCGTTCGATCCGGCGGTCGCGTGGGCCTCGACGCTGCCCGCGCCGCTCTCGACCGTCCTCGCGACCGACTACGGCCTGCTCTCGATGGGACCCTTTCTCCTCGTCTGGGCGGGCCCGACGATGCTGCTGTTCTCGGTCGTGCTCGGCGTCTACACAGCCTCGGGACTCGTGACGCGGATGACCGTCTCGCTCCACCCGACGATGCGGCCGGTCGGGCTCACCGGGCGGGACCTGGTCCGAGTGGTGATGGGCTTCGGGTGTAACGTCCCCGCCGTGATCAACACCCGGTCGTGTTCGGACTGTACCCGGTGTACGACGATCTCGGCGATCTCGTTCGGCTCCGCGTGCTCCTACCAGTTCCCCGCGACCCTCGCGGTCTTCGCGGCCGTCGGGATGTGGTGGCTCGTCGGACCGTACCTGCTGATACTGGCGGTCACGACGCTCGTCTACGTCGCGGCGATCGCACCGCCGGAGGCCAGACGGTCGGAGCCGATGATCGATCGGCGAACGTTCCTCCAGTGGCCGGATCCACGCGCCGTCGCGCGCGAGGCGTGGAGCGCCCTGCGTGAGTTCGTCGTGAAGGCGGTGCCCGTGTTCGTCCTCATCACGTTCGTCGCCGCGGCCCTCGACGAGGGTGGGGTGATCGACGCGCTCGGGGGCGTTCTCGGACCGGTGATGGGCGTCTTCGACTTACCGACGGAAGCCGCCCTGACGGTCGTCCTCGCCTCGGTCCGCAAGGACGGGGTCTTCCTGCTGGCCGAGGGCGGCGTTGCGGAGGGACTCACCCCCGTGCAGGTGCTCGTCGCGGTCTACCTCGCGGGCGTCCTGCTGCCGTGTCTCGTGACGGCGCTGACCGTCGCTCGGGAGGTCTCCGCACGGTGGGCGCTCGCGATGATGGCCCGGCAGGCGGCCGCGGCGGTCGCGTTCGCGGCCCTCGTCGCCTGGGGCGGACGGCTGCTTCTCTGATCCTACCTGAGGAAGAAGCCCTCGCCGAGCGGGTCCTCGGGGTCGATCCAGAACTCCGCTCTCCCCAGCGTGTGTGCACTGCCTTCCACGACGGGAACGACCGCCTCGCGCCCGTCGACCGTCGTCTCGCGAGCGATCCGACCCGTGAAGATCGAACCGACGACGCTCTCGACGACGAGTTCTCCATCCTCCAGGTCCTCTGCACGGAGCGCGAGGTGACCGCTCACGCCCGTTCCGGTGGGGGAGCGGTCGACCTCGCCGTCGGCGAAGACACAGACGTTTCTCAGGGTCGCCTTCTCGTCGTCCGCTGGCCCGGTGAAGATCACCCCGTAGAGGAACGCGAGATCCGTGTCGGGATGTTCGAGCTCGACGTCCGCCGCGACCGCGCGCTTGACCGCCCTCCCGTGGTCGATCGCGCGGTCGATTCCGGAAGGATCGAGCGACACGCCCGCTTCTCCCGCGTCACAGTAAGCGTAAAAGGCCCCGCCGAAAGCGAGGTCGAACGCTACAGTACCGATCCCCGCCACGTCGACCTCTCGGCCCCGGGTGACGACGTACGACGGGACGTTCTCGAAGGCGACGCTCGTCACCCGATCGCCCTCGAACTCGGGCCTGGCGAGGACCGTCCCGGCGGGTGTGTCGATCCTGAGTTCGGGGTCAGCCGGATCGAGGTCGACCAGTCCCAGTTCGGGAAGGGCCGTCCCCAGCGCGACGATCCCGTGTCCGCACATCGTGCTGTAGCCCTCGTTGTGGAGAAAGAGCACGCCCAGATCCGATCCCTCCTCGACCGGCTCCGTCAGCACCCCCGCGTACATGTCGGCGTGGCCGCGGGGCTCCCAGACGAGCGCGGTCCGGAGGTGATCGAGGTGTTCGCTCGCATACGCGCGTTTCTCGGCCATCGTCTCACTGGGGATCTCCGGATAGCCCTCGAGGACGATCCGGAACGGCTCCCCGCCGGTGTGTGACTCGATCGTCTCGATCCGCTCCCACTCCTCGGGTGGTTCCCAGTCCATGCCGCCGGTTCGCGCGGGGGGACCTAACCCTCTAGCCCGAGCGCCGCGAGGTCGAGGCCCTCCTCGACCAGCCGGGCGGCGCGGTCGTACGGCGACTCCCGTTCGTCGGTCCCCTCGAGCCGTTCCCGGTCGGCGTGTGCGAAGACGGTGGTCAGGAACGCTTCGCGGGCGATCCGGTTCTCGAACAGCCCGTGGAGGTAGGTTCCCAGTGCCCGATCCGTCGCCGCACCCTCGCCCTCGAACGGTCGCTCGGCCACGCCCGTGAGCCTCGTCCGACCCATGTGGATCTCGTAGCCCTCCACGACCCCCGTGGCATCCGCGAGCGGGCCGACGCCTCGTAACTGTCGCTCGACCCGTTCCACGCGTTTCTCCTCGCTGAACCGCGTCTCGACCGGGAGCAGGCCGAAGCCGGGGAGCTCCGAGACGTCC